>NZ_JBIUXX010000013.1:0-121845 GCF_044744235.1 Pseudomonas sp. NPDC087346 | reverse complement strand
TGGATGTTTACGTTCGGGTATTCTTTTTTGTAGTTCTCAGCCCAGAGGGTCATGAGGTTGGCCAGGGTATCGGAGCCGACGCTGGACAGGTTGCCCGACACACCAGTGGTCTTGGTGTAGCTCGGGATCGACGGGTCAACAGCGGCGAACGCGTTGGCGGTCGCAACGCCAGCAGCGACAAAAGTCATTGCCGCCATCAAACGCTTCAGTTTCATGCCTTACTCCTAGCAGATAGGGTGTGTTAAGTCGGGGCCAAGTATCAGCAGGCCGTGTGAACACTCTATGGCTGAAATATGACAATTGGATGAAAGGCCAGCATTGAGCTTTTATCGGATAATTTCGCTGCCCCAAATCGCCAGCAGGCTGGCTCCCACATTGGAATGCATCTCCATGTGGGAGCCAGCCTGCTGGCGATAGGGCGGGTAGAGCTGCATATAATCCTGGAATCAGCGCCCCTTCTTCCAGAGATACGCACCCACCAGAATCCCCATCGTGCACAGCACCGCCACATAGTAGGCAGGCCCCATCGGGCTTTCTTTAAGCAGCAGGCTGACCACCATCGGCGTCAGACCACCGAAGATCGCGTAAGCCACGTTGTACGAAAACGACAACCCGCTGAAGCGCACCACTGGCGGGAACGCCTTGACCATCACGTACGGCACCGCGCCGATGGTGCCGACCAGCAAACCGGTCAGCGCATACAGCGGGAACAGCCAGTTCGGGTGATCCGCCAGGCTGTGGTAGAAGGTCCAGGAGCTAATCAAAAGCCCCAGGCTACCGAAGACGAACACGCGGCCCGCACCAAAGCGATCAGCCAATGCGCCGGAGATTACGCAACCGATGCTCAGAAACACGATCGCCAGGCTGTTGGATTGCAGCGCCACGGTTGGCGAGAAGTGATAGACCGTTTGCAGCACGGTCGGGGTCATCAGAATCACCACGACGATGCCGGCCGACAGCAACCAGGTCAGCAACATCGAGATCGCAATCGCCCCACGATGGTCGCGCAGCACCGCGCGCAGCGGCACTTCTTCAGCCAGCGCCTTGCGCAGTTGCAGCTCGGCGAACACCGGGGTTTCGTGCAGCCAGCGGCGCAGGTACACCGAGAACAGGCCAAACACGCCGCCCAACAGGAACGGAATCCGCCAGGCGTAATCCGCCACTTCCACAGGCGTATAGATGCTGTTGATCGCGGTGGCAACCAGCGAACCCAGCAAGATACCGGCAGTCAGGCCGCTGGTGAGGGTGCCGCATGCGTAACCCATGTGCTTTTGCGGTACGTGTTCGGAAACGAAGACCCATGCCCCCGGCACTTCACCGCCAATCGCCGCGCCCTGAATCACCCGCATCAGCAGCAACAGGATCGGCGCCCACATGCCGATTTGCGCGTAAGTCGGCAACAAACCCATGATCAGGGTCGGCACGGCCATCATGAAAATGCTCAGGGTGAACATCTTCTTGCGCCCCAGCAGGTCGCCGAAGTGCGCCATGACGATGCCGCCCAACGGCCGGGCCAGATAGCCGGCGGCGAAGATGCCGAAGGTCTGCATCATGCGCAGCCACTCGGGCATGTCCGCCGGGAAGAACAGCTTGCCGACCACGGTGGCGAAGAACACAAAGATGATGAAGTCGTAGAACTCCAGCGCACCGCCCAGGGCCGATAGCGACAGAGTCTTGTAGTCATTGCGGGTTAACGGTCGTGCGGGTTGCTCGGGCTGCGCGAGGCTCGAAGGCGCTGTGGTCATGGCAAGGGCTTCTCTTATAGTCGGATCTGTCGCCACAACAACGCTGGCTGTGACTTGGACAGGTTCGGCACCATAGCAAATTGTTCGAAAAAGCACATAGAGGCGCGTATTTGACGGTCGAAATGAGAACCGGATGGTCGTCGCGGAGTCTACCGACCGATATACTCGCAACCTTGCTCCGGTTTGTAGGGGGTTGCTGTGCGAAATCGTCGCTGGATCTGTCAGTCGCTTTCGCAGAGTTTCCCCTTTAGGCGCCTTATGGAAAACGTGACGAACGTAGTATGTTCGGTGCTGAATCGTTTTTCCTGAAGACGGCTACCACCAGCGATACCAACGAAGAGTCACGGGTCAGAGGCACCCCCGGCATGATAGAGCTCGAACAAGAAGATCCGATCCCACAGGGCGACCTGGCCCTGCAAATCACCGCGCTACCGCGTGAAACCAACGGCTTTGGCGATATTTTCGGCGGCTGGCTGGTAGCGCAGATGGATTTGGCCGGTACCGCAATGGCCAGCCGTGTCGCTGGCGGCCGCGTCGCTACCGTCGCCATCGACCGCATGGCGTTTCTGGTGCCCGTTGCTGTCGGCGCGCAATTGTCCTTCTATACCCAGACCCTGGAAATCGGCCGCAGCTCGATCCAGATGATGGTCGAAGTGTGGAGCGACGATCCGCTGTCCAGCGAGTGGCGTAAAGTCACCGAAGCGGTGTTCGTGTTCGTCGCCATCGATGGCAGCGGCCGCACCCGCTCGGTTCCGCCTCGCGCACGTTAAACCTCGCGGCCGTTTTGCGGTCGATAGTCGTCCAAGTGTCTGATCGAGAGTTGCCCCATGAACACGCCCAACGTTGAAGCCGTGAAACTGGATGAACTGAACTGCTGGCGTATCCGCCACGGTCAGGCCGAAGTGCTGGTTGCCCAGCAAGGCGCGCACATCCTCAGTTATCAGATCGACGGCCAGCCGCCGATCATCTGGCTGAACGACAAGGCTGTGTTCAAGACCGGCAAGAGCATCCGCGCCGGCGTGCCGGTGTGCTGGCCATGGTTCGGCGTGTTCGAGCGCAACCCGCAGAGCGTCAAAGCCATGCGCGTCAGCGATGAACCGGCAGGCGCGCACGGTTTTGTCCGGGCGATGGATTGGGAGCTGGGCGGCATCGAGGCCGAAAGCCACGGCATCAAGGTCGAATTCAAGTTGCCCTACCCTGACGGCGGTTTCCCGGGCTGGCCGCATGAAGTGGACCTGACCTTGACCCTGCGTCTGGACGAGCAACTGCACATCAGCCTGACCAGCCATAACCGTGGCGGCGACAGCGTCAGTCTCAGCCAGGCGCTGCACAGCTATTTCGCGGTCAGCGATGTGCGCAACGTGCATGTCGAAGGCGTGGACGGCTTGAACTACATCGAGACTCTCGACAACTGGAACACCGCCACTCAGCAAGGCGACCTACAGTTTGCCGGCGAAACCGACCGCATCTACCTCGACGCTCCGCCACAACTGAGCATCGTCGACTCGACGTGGGAACGGCGCATCGTCCTGACCGCCAGCGGTTCGCGCACAGCAGTGATCTGGAACCCGTGGATCGACCGCGCTGCCGCGTTAAGCGACATGGACAACGATGGCTGGCAGCGCATGTTGTGCATCGAGACGGCGAATGTGATGGGCGATGCGGTGAACCTGGCACCGGGTGCCAGCCATACAATGGGCGTCAGCATTGGCAGCAAACCGCTCTAACCAACACCGCAATACGAAATGTGGGAGCCAGCCTGCTGGCGATGGCGCCGTGTCAGTCAACTTGAAGATGCCTGACGCACCGCTATCGCCAGCAGGCTGGCTCCCACAGTTGTTCTTGGGTATTGGCTAGAGATCCGACTCTTTCACCACGCGAACCTTGTCCGCCTCCAGCGCATACGCCGCGTCGGCCAGGTCGTTGTTGACCTTCTCGATCTTCAGCGTGCCGATCACCCACAGCGGTGTATAGATGTCATCCAGCTTCAAGCCTTTCGGATAGCGCACCAGTACCAGTTGATTAGGCGGCGGTGGCGGCACGTGGATGCAGGCGCCCGGGTATGGCACGAGGAAGAACAGCGTGCTGCGGCCCTTGGCATCGGACTCCAGCGGCACCGGATAACCACCGATTCGAATGTGCTTGTCGTTCATCGACGCCACGGTTTTGGTCGAATACATCACCGCCGGCAGACCTTTGGCCTGTTTCATGCCGCCCTTCTCAGTGAAGGTGCCGGTGGCTTCGGGGGAGTTGTGGTCGATTTCAGGCATGGCCTCGAGGGCCTTTTGATCCGACTTGGGCATCAGTTCCAGCCAGTCGGTTTCCGGCAATTCGGCGGCATGGGCCAAACCGCTGCCGAGGAACAGGAGAGTCAACAAAATGCGGCGCATGAATGTGCTCGGGTAAAAGGAAGGAAAGTGATTCGCCGAGCATTCTAGCCCTCTCCGCCGGTTTGGCAGAGAGGACCTGGTCGCTTTGGATCAGTTCTTTTTGATCAGACCGTAGATCACCAGCAGGACAATCGCGCCGACCAGCGCGCCGATGAAGCCTGCGCCCTGACCTGCCTGATAAATGCCCAGAGCCTGACCGCCGTAAGTGGCTGCCAGCGAACCGCCGATACCGAGGAGGATGGTCATGATCCAGCCCATGCTGTCATCGCCCGGTTTGAGGAAGCGCGCCAGCAGGCCGACGATCAAGCCGATAAAGATGGTTCCGATAATTCCCATGGCATTTCCCTCTGATTGATTGGCTATAGCCTAGCCAGACTTTGGCATCCTGCCATCAGAGAACGGCGGTTCCCGAAGGTTCCGCCGCTGCCAGATGAAACTGTCTTTACTCGGCGATCAGCGCTTCGACCTTGAGGATCTGCTGCTCCAGCGTGGCCTTGTCGGCGCAACGCAGGTTGGCGTGACCGACCTTGCGTCCGGCCTTGAAGGCTTTGCCGTAGTGATGCAGATGGCAATCGGCAATCGCGATGACTTTCTCTACCGGTGGAACCACGCCGATGAAGTTGAGCATCGCGCTTTCGCCGACCTTGGCGGTCGAACCCAGCGGCAGACCGGCAACCGCCCGCAGGTGGTTTTCGAACTGGCTGCACTCGGCGCCTTCGGTGGTCCAGTGCCCGGAGTTGTGCACACGCGGCGCGATTTCGTTGGCCTTGAGGCCGCCGTCGACTTCAAAGAACTCGAACGCCATCACGCCGACGTAGTTCAGTTGCTTGAGCACGCGACTGGAATAGTCTTCGGCCAGCGCCTGCAACGGGTGATCGGTACTCGCGACCGACAGCTTGAGAATGCCGCTGTCGTGGGTGTTGTGTACCAACGGATAGAACTTCGTCTCGCCATCGCGGGCACGCACGGCGATCAGCGACACTTCACCGGTGAACGGCACGAAGCCTTCCAGCAGGCAGGCAACGCTGCCCAGCTCGGCAAACGTATCGACCACATCTTCAGGCTTGCGCAGGACTTTCTGGCCCTTGCCGTCGTAACCCAAAGTGCGGGTTTTCAACACGGCCGGCAGGCCGATAGTCGCAACGGCGGCGTCCAGATCGGCTTGCGATTGAATGTCGGCGAAGGCCGGAGTCGGAATCCCCAGATCCTTGAACATGCTCTTTTCGAACCAGCGGTCGCGAGCGATGCGCAAGGCTTCGGCGCTCGGGTAGACCGGCACGAACTGCGAGAGAAACGCCACGGTTTCGGCCGGGACGCTTTCGAATTCGAAGGTCACCAGATCGACTTCATCGGCCAGTTGACGCAGGTGATCCTGATCGCCGTAATCGGCCCGCAGGTGTTCGCCCAGCGCGGCCGCACAGGCGTCCGGCGCAGGGTCGAGGAAAGCGAAGTTCATGCCCAGCGGAGTGCCCGCCAGGGCCAACATGCGGCCCAACTGGCCGCCACCGATTACACCGATCTTCATCTCAACAACCTCAGGCAATACGTGGGTCTGGATTGTCCAGGACGCGGTCTGTCTGCTCGGCACGGAATGTTTTCAGTACCGCGTGGAACTGCGGATGCTTGGCGCCGAGGATACTCGCCGAGAGCAGGGCTGCGTTGATCGCACCGGCCTTGCCGATGGCCAGAGTGGCGACCGGAATACCGGCCGGCATCTGCACGATCGACAGCAGCGAATCGACGCCCGAGAGCATCGACGACTGCACCGGAACGCCCAGCACCGGCAGGTGGGTCTTGGCCGCACACATGCCAGGCAAGTGGGCCGCGCCACCGGCACCGGCGATAATCACCTCGATGCCGCGGCTTTCAGCCTCTTCGGCGTACTGGAACAGCAGATCCGGGGTACGGTGGGCAGAGACCACTTTAACCTCGTACGGGATGCCGAGCTTTTCCAGCATATCGGCGGTGTGGCTAAGGGTGGACCAATCGGACTTGGAGCCCATGATCACGCCAACCAGTGCACTCATCGTCGCGCCTCTTCTCTCTGGGCGCCCGCAGGCGCGTCAAAAAACAACAAGCCACGCAGGATGCGTGGCTTGATTGTACGAAAAATGGCCGGACGGACCGGCCGAAGGCCGCGCAGTATACCGCAAAGAAGCCAATAAACAGCCCCCGATACGACCATCTGTCAAATCAGCCAAAGGCCCGGTTTTATTGACCTGAAGGTCAGCGCCGCAACACCACAAATCCCTTGTAGGAGTGAGCCTGCTCGCGATGGCGGTGTGTCAGTCACATCGTCGCTAAATGTGTTGACGCTATCGCGAGCAGGCTCACTCTTACATTGGATCTCTGTTCAGATCAGGAAGCTTGCGCGGCGCCGCCTTCCAGTTTGCGCCACAGCAGGCGCACGTTGGCCTTGCGCACCAGGGCGCAGCGATACAGGCGAATTTCCAGCGGCACGTGCCACTGCGGGCCGCCACAGACGACGAGTTCGCCGCGCGCCAGTTCAGCCCGAACACTCAACTGCGGCACCCAGGCAATCCCCAACCCTTCCAGCGCCATACTCTTCAAGCTGTCCGCCATCGCAGTCTCATAGATAGTGGTAAAGCGCAAAGCACGCTGACGCAACAAGCCATTCACCGAACGCCCAAGAAACGCCCCGGCGCTATAAGCCAGCAGCGGCACACTTGCATCACCTTCCAGATCAAACAGCGGCTTGCCATCCGCATCGGCGGCACACACCGGTAACATTTCCGTCTGCCCCAAATGCAAGGAAGGAAAAATCTCCGGGTCCATCTGCATCGCCGCGTCCGGGTCATAGAACGCCAACATCAAATCGCAACCGCCCTCACGCAACGCATGCACCGCGTCGCCAACGTTGGTCGCCACCAGCCGCGTGGCAATGTTCAGCCCTTCATTGCGCAACTGCGCAATCCAGCGCGGAAAGAAGCCCAGCGCCAACGAATGCGCGGCGGCGACTTGCATGACTTCGCCCTGCCCGCCTTCCAGATGATGCAGATGACGCAGCACTTCACCGAGCTGCTCGACCACCGTACGTGCAGTCACCAGAAACAGTTGCCCCGCCGCCGTCAGTTCGATCGGCGTGCGCGAGCGGTTTACCAAAGTCAGCCCCAACGCCGCTTCGAGACTGCGAATCCGCCGACTGAAAGCCGGCTGAGTCACGAAGCGCCGTTCGGCTGCCTGCGAGAAGCTGCGGGTGGCGGCCAGAGCACTGAAGTCCTCGAGCCATTTGCTTTCCAGATTCATCACGTCCTCCCGGACACGCACCAAAACAGGTCACACGTCTGCCGCGCAGGCGGCGTCACACGGGCATTATGCCGAATGTGCATAGGCCAGTGCTTAACAGCATTGGCCCAAAATTTCCCACAAGCCTAGCATTCGCAGCGTTCCGGCACAGACCGGGTCCATATCGAGATGATTTCTATCATGTCCTCCGCTGCATCTTTCCGCACAGAAAACGACCTGCTTGGCGCCCTCGAAGTACCGGCTCAAGCGTATTACGGCATCCAGACCCTGCGAGCGGTGAATAACTTCCGTCTCTCCGGCGTTCCGATTTCGCATTACCCGAAACTGGTTGTGGGTCTGGCAATGGTCAAACAGGCCGCTGCTGACGCCAACCGTGAGTTGGGTCATCTGAGCGAAGCCAAGCACGCTGCCATCAGCGAAGCCTGTGCCCGATTGATCCGCGGTGATTTCCACGAAGAGTTCGTGGTCGACATGATTCAAGGTGGCGCCGGTACTTCCACCAACATGAACGCCAACGAAGTGATCGCCAACATTGCGCTCGAAGCAATGGGTCACCAGAAAGGCGAGTACCAGTTCCTGCACCCGAACGACGACGTCAACATGGCGCAGTCGACCAACGACGCCTACCCGACGGCGATCCGCCTGGGTCTGCTGCTGGGTCACGACGCCCTGCTCGCCAGCCTCGACAGCCTGATTCAGGCATTCGCGGCCAAAGGTCAGGAATTCAACCACGTCCTGAAAATGGGCCGTACCCAACTGCAAGACGCCGTGCCGATGACCCTCGGTCAGGAATTCCGTGCTTTCGCCACCACCATGGGCGAAGACCTGGCCCGTCTGAAGACGCTGGCCCCGGAACTGCTGACTGAAGTGAACCTGGGCGGTACCGCGATCGGTACCGGCATCAACGCCGACCCGCGTTATCAGGCTCTGGCCGTTCAGCGTCTGGCCCTGATCAGCGGTCAACCGCTGGTTCCAGCCGCCGACCTGATCGAAGCCACTTCCGACATGGGCGCCTTCGTGCTGTTCTCCGGCATGCTCAAGCGCACCGCGGTCAAGCTGTCGAAGATCTGCAACGACCTGCGCCTGCTGTCCAGCGGCCCGCGCACCGGCATCAACGAAATCAACCTGCCGGCACGTCAGCCGGGCAGCTCGATCATGCCAGGCAAGGTCAACCCGGTTATCCCGGAAGCGGTAAACCAGGTTGCGTTCCAGGTCATCGGTAACGATCTGGCGCTGACCATGGCAGCCGAAGGCGGCCAACTGCAACTGAACGTGATGGAGCCGCTGATCGCTTTCAAGATCTTCGACTCGATCCGCCTGCTGCAACGCGCCATGGACATGCTGCGCGAACACTGCATCGTCGGCATCACCGCCAACGAAGCGCGCTGCCGTGAACTGGTCGAGCACTCGATCGGTCTGGTCACCGCACTGAACCCGTACATCGGCTACAAAAACGCCACCCGTATCGCCGGCCTCGCGCTTGAAAGCGGCCGCGGCGTACTGGAACTGGTGCGCGAAGAAGGTCTGCTCGACGAAGCCATGCTCGCCGACATCCTGCGCCCGGAAAACATGATTGCTCCGCGTCTGGTTCCGCTTAAAGGCTGAACCGACACGTAACTTGTAGCACCGCTCACCAGGTCGAGGGACTAGACACCTCTCACCTTTTGAGGGCTTGGGGATTTTATCCCCAAGCCCTTTTTTTTAACTGCTTGAAAGGACAAACGTCTTCTGTAGGAGGGAGCCTGCTCGCGATGAACGATAACGCGGTGGTGCTGTAAAACCGCGGCGTCTGCATCGCGAGCAGGCTCACTCCTACAAAAGCCCGGCGCCGGTAACGTCGGGTGTTTCAAAGCCTCGTTTCGTCGCTTGCACCACTACCGTGCAGACGGGCGCGTCACTGATCGGTATAGTGCCGCCCCTCTTCGCGTGAGCGGTCGTCGGTAACGAGGCCACAACCCATGCGAAACCCGAACTAATAACAAACCCGCGAAATTGGAACCGGGACGAAACCTGCGCCTCACCTGCCTTGCCGTGCGCTTGTCGGTGTAACGCGATGTTTCTGAACATCCAGCATTTGCTTACACAAAAAACAGCGAGGAAAAATCCATGCTCGAAGTCATCAACGACTTCCTCTCAGGGAAAGTACTGATCGTGCTCATTGTCGGGCTCGGTAGCTACTTCACGATTCGCTCGCGTTTCGTTCAATTGCGTCATTTCTTCCACATGTTCGCGGTGTTCCGCGACAGCCTGAAAAGCAGCGCCGGGCAACTCAGCTCATTCCAGGCCCTGATGCTCAGTCTCGCCGGCCGCGTCGGTGCAGGTAACATCGCCGGTGTCGGCATTGCCGTGACCCTCGGTGGGCCAGGTGCCGTGTTCTGGATGTGGGTAACCGCACTGGTCGGCATGTCCAGCAGCTTCTTTGAATGCTCGCTCGGTCAGCTCTACAAACGTACCGACTCCGATGGCACCTTCCGTGGCGGCCCGTCCTACTACATCCAGCACGGTCTGCAGAAGCGCTGGTTGGGTATGGTCATGGCGTTCCTGTTGCTGGTGACCTTCGGCTTCGCGTTCAACGGTCTGCAAGCTCACGCCGTGACTCACTCGCTGAACAACGCTTTCGGCCTCGACACCACTTACACCGGCCTCGGTCTGGCGGTGTTGCTGGGTCTGGTGTTCGTCGGCGGGATCAAGCGGATCGCCAAGGTCGCTGACCTGCTGGTACCGGTGAAAACCCTGGTCTACATCGGCGTGACCCTGTACGTGATCGTGCTGCAATTCGATCACGTTCCAGCGATGCTGATGACCATCGTCAAGAGCGCCTTCGGTCTCGACCAGGCCTTCGGCGGTCTGATCGGCAGCGCCATCGTCATGGGCGTGAAGCGTGGCGTGTTTGCCAACGAAGCCGGTCTGGGCAGTGCGCCAAACGTGGCCGCCGTGGCTTCGGTCGAGCACCCGGTGGCTCAGGGTGTGGTTCAGGCGTTCAGCGTGTTCTTGGATACCTTCGTGATCTGCACCTGCACCGCGCTGCTGATCCTGCTCTCGGGTTTCTACACCCCGGGCTTCGAAGGCGACGGCATTGCCCTGACCCAGAACTCGCTGGCCGCCGTGGTCGGTGAATGGGGCCGGATGTTCATCTCGGTCGCACTGGCGCTGTTCGTGTTCACCTCGATTCTCTACAACTACTACCTGGGCGAAAGCAATCTGCGCTTCCTGATCGGTGAAAACCGCAAGGCGCTGATCGGCTACCGCGCACTGGTACTGGTGTTGATTTTCTGGGGCGCCATCGAAAACCTCAGCACCGTGTTCGCCTTCGCCGACATCACCATGACCATGCTCGCGTTCGTCAACCTGATCGCGCTGTTCATGCTGTTCAAGGTCGGCATGCGCATCCTGCGTGACTACGATGACCAGCGTGCAGCCGGGATCAAGACTCCAGTGTTCGATTCGAGCAAGTTCCCGGATCTGGACCTGGACCGCAAAGCCTGGCCAGCCAATCCGCCTGCCGCCGCCGGCAAGGTTGAAGCCGAGTCGCAAGGTGTACCCGCAGCGCAACGCTGATGGGTAAATGACGGGCGCACCCTCTGCGCCCGTCAGTTAAAGTGCAATGCATAACCTGTAGGAGTGAGCCTGCTCGCGATTGCGGTGCATCAGTCGACATCAATGTTGAATGATTGACCGTAATCGCGAGCAGGCTCACTCCTACATGTCATCTTTTGTGGAGAGCTCCAGATGATTGCCAATTCCTACCCCGCCGCTCAACACGTCATGGTTTTGTATACCGGTGGCACCATCGGCATGCAGGCCAGCGCCAACGGTCTGGCCCCGGCTTCCGGTTTCGAAGCGCGGATGCGCGACTATCTGCACAGCCAGCCTGAACTCGTGGTGCCGCAGTGGCGCTTTCGCGAGATGTCGCCGCTGATCGACAGCGCCAACATGACCCCTGCCTACTGGCAGCAATTGCGTGAAGCAGTGGTCGATGCCGTCGACGTGCAAGGTTGCGACAGCGTGCTGATCCTCCACGGCACCGACACTCTGGCCTATAGCGCTGCGGCGATGAGCTTCCAGTTGCTCGGCCTGCATGCCCGCGTGTGCTTCACCGGTTCGATGCTGCCGGCCGGTGTCACCGACAGCGATGCCTGGGAAAACCTCGGCGGCGCACTGGTCGCCCTCGGTCAGGGCCTGGCGCCGGGCGTGCATCTGTACTTCCACGGTGAGCTGCTGACGCCGACCCGTTGCGCGAAAGTGCGCAGCTTCGGTCGTCATCCATTCAAGCGTCTGGAGCGTCAGGGCGGCGGCGTGAAAGCGCCTTCGATCCCGGCAGCGCTGAGCTACAACCAGCCCAGGCAACTGGCCAATGTCGCAGTGCTACCGCTGTTTCCGGGTATCAGCGCGGCAGTCCTCGATGGCCTGCTCGACAGCGGGATCAAAGGTCTGGTTATGGAGTGCTACGGCAGCGGCACCGGGCCGAGCGACAACCCGCGATTTCTCGCCAGCCTCGGCCGTGCGCGGGATAACGGCGTGGTGGTGGTTGCGGTTACTCAGTGCCATGAGGGCGGCGTCGAACTGGATGTCTACGAGGCTGGCAGCCGTTTGCGCGGTGTTGGCGTGCTGTCCGGGGGCGGCATGACCCGTGAAGCGGCGTTCGGCAAGTTGCATGCATTGCTCGGAGCGGGCCTGGACAATGCAGAAGTGCGACGTCTGATCGAACTCGACCTGTGTGGCGAGCTGATCTGAGACGCTCCTGTGGGGTCGCGGCAGCAAGCTTGCCGCAGCCCCGCACAAACCGATCAATCCCTGCGCATATATATATCTACCACCCGGCCTGATGCACAAAGTCCCAGCATGGAAAGACCGAGAGTCATCTCCGGCAACTTTCAGGACTTTCAAGGCAGGGACGCATTATGCAATCTCCGGTTTTACCGCCCACGCAAAACCCACCGACGCTTCACTCCCCGACCGACGCGCTGATGACTCAGTTGTATGTCGGCCCCGACTTTCGCGAGGTCGCCACCGAGCTTTTGCGAATCTCGTTGCAGGCTCTTTATCCCACTCTGGATATCGACCCCAGCATCACGATGGTCGGCACCCCCGGCTGGACGATCATTGATGGCCAGATCGTAGCCGGCCCGCCCAGCTATCAGACGCTGACCGACATCCTCGCCAATCAGGCCGTACTGGCCGTACCCGCTCTTTATATCGCAGGCGAGCACTTCCTGACCCGGCAACCGATCTACGATCCGGCCATTCATTTGCCGGTGCGCATCGATGAAATTGCCAACCTGCTCAATCTGCTGGCTCCGGTGATGCTTGGTGCCTATCAGGAGCAACAAGTCGAATACTGGAACAAAACCAACGCAGATGGCCATCCACGCTGGCACGAACTTGCCAGTACCTTGCGCAACTTGTGGAATGTCGATCAAGTCGAGGGCTGGAACGCCGCCGATTGTCAGCTCGCCCGGGACTTTTTCAACACCCCGGGGCGCGCCGAGCGGGCACTCGATGGGCACTCGGGCAAAGCCTTTCTTATCGACAGTTATCTGGTCGATGAACACAACATCAAGCATCCCAACAAACTGTCGATCGCAGTATTGATGAGCAGCGACTCGGCACAAACCGACGTTCTGACCTACTCATTATTCAAGGGCTACGAGAAGTTCGCTTCCCTTGATGCCTTTGCGGCGGCGTTGCCTGCACACGCGAACCTGTCCGGTAGCTTTCGCGAACTGCAATGGCGGCTGTGGGAGCCCGACGGCAACTTCTTCGAACAACAGGCCTGCCGCCTGATTTCCATGCAGGTCGATGCCATTGGCGCTCTGGACTTCACCGACCTGCGCTATATGGGCCCTGTTGACCGCTCACTTCGATCATCGGCACCTGCCGAAGAGTCCATCGGGCATAGCGGCGCTGATGTCGAATGGTTCAGAAACAAACTGCCCGAGTGGCTGAAAAACGCGCCCCTTTCAGAACTGAACAACTACTCACGCCACCTGAAGGATCTGGCGGCCCTGCACAGTCTCAATGCCGGCAAGACATACCTGGATGACATTCCCTCCATCCAGCAATACGCACTGGACAGATTGAAACAGGCAATGCTGAAAAAGCATCCTGATGCCGCGACGCTGGATCTGGAAAAGATCGAGATGCGCATCAAGAGCCTGGTCATCTGGGGCACATTTATCGTGCCGGGCAAGTTCGAGCGCACCACCTTAAGCCTGACCGATCTGGCGTTGCAGAATCTGATCGCCGTTCCCCTCGGTGACAAGACCCTGCACTCCACTCAAGGCACTGCATTACCCGCATGGCTGACGGTTGCTTATGTGGAAAGCCTGGTCAAAGAAATCAACATCGGCAGCGACTACCCGGCCCTGATCAAGCAAAAACTGGTCAACGACCCTGAACAGGCCAGACTACGGCAGTCGCTGTACAGTCAACACCTGCGTATCCAGTTACCGCTGCTGGCGTTGCAAAACAAGATTCGCTCCAGGGCCAACATCGACACTCTGGGTTACCGGTATGTGTGTGCCCTCATGGAGCCCGACGCGGTCGGCAGAACCGTCGAAGGGCAACCCATCGTGATCCGCCCCCTGGCATTTCTCCCGCAACGCCAGAGCGAAACATCCCCGGATATCGTCGCAAACATGTTCGTCATCGGCCCCCAAGACCCGTCAACCGGGCCGTGCCTGCTGTATCGGCCGATGCTCGACCAGCCGCTGACCCAGTATCCCTCGCCGAGCAATTTGATCTACGCCATCCAGCAATCCGCGAGCCTGCGGGACTCGGTATTGGCGTGGATGGCGGATGATGTTCGCTCCGATTACGCAAACTATGTGTTCCCGGGAGCACTGCCATCCCCCTGGATTGTCGCGGATTTCCTGGTGGACCCGGACAAGGTATCGCGACTGACAGGCCCGCTGAACCTCGCTGGTACGCCATTGGACGCAGACCCGTTCAGCGCCCTGTTCAAGGCCAATACCGACGCATTGATTGAACTCGCCGATCGCCAATCAGTGTCGAATGCTGAAAGCCGCTGGGCCAGTTTCAAACAGGCTGGCTGGCTGATCTTTTCTGCGGTACTGCCGTTTCTGGGACGCACCGTGGGTGTAGCGGCCTGGATCTGGCAAATCATGGATCAGTTGCAGGAGTTGACCGATGCCGCAGAGCAACAGGACGATCAGGCCAGGTCGGCCGCTTTCATTGATGTTCTGCTCAATCTCGGCATGGCAATCACCCTTCACATTGCCACCCACCGGTCATCGGCCAGGCGTCCGGTAACCATCGACGCCGAGTTCCGACATCTGCTGGAGAAACGCCCTCTGACCCTGAAAAAACTGCCTGCTCTTGCTCCGAACGCTTTACCGGACCCGGACCAGACCCTGCAAATCAGCGGCGCGGTCAATCGTTCGAGCAGTGCCCTGGCAACCTTGCTCGACAGTTTCAAGATCAGCAAACCAGTCGATCTCGGAGCACGCCATGCCGAGGAAGGTCACTACCAAAACCTCTACAAATCCGGACACAAATGGTATGCCCCTGTCGGACAACGCTGGTTCGAAGTCAGCGTGGACAACGAGGCTAACGTCAGCATCATCGATCCACAAACGCCGGAACGTGCCGGCCCTTTGTTGATCGGCAACCGTAGGGGGGAATGGTTCATTGACATGCGCCTGCGTTTACGTGGCGGCGGTTCAAAACGTCTGACCTTGAGGGCTGCGCTTGAAGCCAGCGAGAAAGCGGCAAAGCTACGTACCTTGCTGAGCGCGTTTGAACAGCAGAAAACCATCGCGCAGAGCGAGTTGAAACAGGCGCTTGATGCAATGACCTCGGCAACGCCGGGCACTGCTGCGACCAAGCGTCAGTTGTACCTGCAAAAGCTCGAATCCCAACGGGCAGCCTACAAAACAGCCCTGCAAAACCTGCAAAACCTGCAAACCCTGCAAGTCTTCGCTCCAACTCCGGATTATCTGCAGAGAGCGCTCGGCTATCAGAGAGCCCAACTGGAACTGATCCATGCCGGTATCCGAGAGGCGGCAACCACTTTCACTCCGCAACTCAGAACCGTTCTGCGGCAGATAGAGCAACAAGAGTCGAACCCGCATTTGCGAAATATCGAAGACGCTCACCTCATGAGCGGGATGAACCGGGACATGATCGAGCGACTGGAGCAGATTCAAACTCGTATCAATGAACTCAAATCCCTCGAGAAAGAAGGCTTACGACTGATTCAAACCAACCAGGCCCGGCTCCCTGCTTTCTCGATCGATGACCTGCGTGCGCTCCAGATCACCATGGCACGCAACCTGTGCCTGACCCAAACCAGCATAACGACACAGGCAGAAGCGTGGTCGACACTCGACCGGATCGTCGATACCGCCGACATTGCCGTGCAAGCCTTGCGTGATTCACTGGAGGAACGCAGCGCCAACCGGATCGATGAGCGAATCGAAAGCCTCAATGGACTGCTCGAGCAGTTCAGTGTTATCGATGATCGATTGCAGGATTTGCGTCAGGCTTACGCGGCACATGTCGTCGAGGAGCCTTTCAAACAACTCCGCCAGGCACTCGATGCACTCAGCAAGCGCGGTGCCGCTCGACTCGTACAGGATCTCGACGAAAGGGATGCAGCCAGATCCCGACCCTCGCTCCCCGTACAGCCACCCAGACCGAAGAAAAAATTTATCAGGACCCGCTACAACGGCGTGCTGATCGGCGAGCCCAGACTTTCAGCGCTGGGGCTGGACACCGGACTCGTCGATATCACTTCGCCGCTGACGCACAGAGTCATTGCGACATTTCATGAAAAAAGCCCAGGGATTTGGGTGGAGCGGCTCAGTACACCCACAGAACATGCGGCTCCCGTAGACCTTCAAACCAGCCTCAACAGCGCGCAGAAATTGCTCGACGCAATTCCTGCCTTCAAAGTGCGGATGCTTGAGCATGCCAGCCAGAACAGCCACACCCCGGCAGGCGTCGAGTACCTGTATCAGGAGCAGGCCATAAGACTCGAACACCTCAGCGCAGCCATCGAGCAGGCACTGACCGAAGGCAATGTCACCGAAAACACCACGCTATCGGCCTCCAGGATCAACAAGAACCTCAACGACGCGGTGGAGGCCCTGTATCAACAAGCCATCGATGCGCGATTGAAAATGACCCGGCAGCAAGACCCGACACCGGCTGGCGTCGAATGGTTGAAAAACAAAAAAGCCATCACTGTAAAGCGAACAGTCTCGCGACGCCGACTCAAGGCTGCCAGACGCATTTATCTGGACGAATACACCATCACCGATCGAACCACCCGCGAAGTCCTGTGGTATGCACATTTTCATTACTCGCAGGGGTGGACTACCGCCGACGCCTACCTTTACGCACGACTCAAAACCCCGACGGAATACGCGCAGGGGTTGGCAGCCGATTCGGCAAAAGGACTGAATGACGCCAAAACACTCACGTTCTATCGCAGCATGATCGGCACCGAACAAGCCAGGAGACTGTTCTTCACAGCGGCCTGATCCGCGGCGGCGCAGCCATTATGCTGCGCCGCCGAGGCGCGGCACGCTACTTGCTGCATTCAATGCTCAACCATGGCGAGGACCGTCCATGCTCCACTCTCACCTCACGACCTTGAACGCCGTCTCTCTGGTGCTCAATGCGTTCAGCAACGAAGAGGCCAGCAGTGACATGCTTTTGGCCGGCAGCGGCATCAGCGCAGCCGATCTTAGCCGGGCGGACACGCGCATCACCACTAATCAGGAGATGCAGGTCTGCGCCAACGCCGTCGCACTCAAGCACGATATCGGTCTGGAACTGGGCCAGCGAATGCACGTTTCCTGCTACGGCATACTTGGTTACGCACTGCTCACCTGTGCCACCTTCGGTGACGCTTTACGCCTGGCGATCCGTTATCCGGCGCTGCTGGGAACACTTTTCGAGTTGAGTCTGGAGGACGACGGCGAGCGCGTCTGGTTCGTCGCCGCCGACTACCGTGAGAGTCCGGCGATGGCGGTGTTCAATGCCGAGTTCTGTCTGGTATCGCTGAAAGTCATTTGCGATGACTTGCTCGGGCATCCAATGCCGTTGCTGGCGGCACGCCTCGAACATGTCGCACCGCAATATCGCGAAAGTTATGCCGAGCATTTTGCCTGCCCGGTGCATTTTTCTGCCAAGGACAACGCCTTCGCGTTCGACCGGTGCTGGCTCGATCAACCGCTGCCGCTGGCCGACGTGATCACCCATCAGGCGATGGCCGAGCGCTGCCGCAAGCAGAACACTGAATTCACCGGGCGCCAGGCATGGCTGGGGCGGATTCGCCAATTGCTCAGTGCCCAGTTGAATGCGGCACCGGGCCTTGAGGGCTTGGCGCAGCAAATGAAGTGCTCGCCGCGCACCTTGCGCCGGCACCTCAAGGACATGGGCAGCAGCTATCAGGAACTGCTCGACGAGCTGCGTTTCGAACGGGCCAAGCAGATGTTGTGCGAGGATCAGTTGCCGATCTACCGCATCGCCGAAACCCTGGGTTTCAGCGAGACCGCGAGCTTCCGCCACGCTTTCGTGCGCTGGAGCGGTGTTGCGCCGAGCCAGTTCCGGCCACACGGATAAGCAAAATTGTGGGAGCTGGCTTGCCAGCGATGAGGTCGGCACAGCCAGCATTGATGTCACCTGACACTCCGCTATCGCTGGCAAGCCAGCTCCCACAGGTTTTGTGTTCGCGTCCATTACCGAGACAGGCTTGCCTCATAAAGGAGCGAATTCCGGTCAAACGTTTTGGCCATATCGATCCCCTTTTGGCCTTTCCTGCCGTTCTCCGATTCGCCTCGCGCCGCAACACTGGGGTCAACCGAATCAGCCCTGCGGAGAACAACAAATGCTGACGATCTACTCAGACGATCACCACCTGCACCATGGCCGCTGCGAATTGATCGACGGGCAACTCAAGCCTTGCTTCGAGATGCCGTCGCGCGCCGACCACGTTCTGCAACGCGTGAAGCACCAGGAACTCGGTCCGGTCGAGGCGCCGAAAGACTTCGGCCTCGAACCGATCGCGCGCATCCACAGCCGCGACTATCTCGACTTCTTCAAGGGTGCCTGGGCACGCTGGGCCGAACTCGAAACCGACGGAGACCTGCTGCCCTACACCTGGCCGGCACGCACCTTGCGCCAGATCAAACCAACCAGCCTGCACGGCCAGCTCGGTTATTACAGCTTCGACGGCGGCGCACCGATCACTGCCGGCACTTGGCAAGCGGCCTATAGCGCGGCGCAAGTAGCGCTGACCGCACAAGCCGAAATACAACGTGGAGCACGCAGTGCCTTTGCCCTGTGCCGACCACCGGGACACCACGCTGCTGGCGACTTGATGGGCGGTTATTGCTACCTCAACAACGCCGCCATCGCTGCGCAGGCATTCATCGATCAGGGCCACAAGAAGGTCGCGATCCTCGACGTCGATTACCACCACGGTAACGGCACGCAATCGATTTTCTACGAGCGCAGCGACGTGCTGTTCACCTCGATTCACGGTCATCCGGAAGCGGAGTTCCCGTTCTTCCTCGGCTACGAAGACGAACTGGGCGAAGGCGCCGGTGAAGGCTTCAACTTCAACTATCCGCTGCCGGCCGGTTCCGGCTGGGACACCTGGAGCGCCGCGCTGGATCAGGCCTGCAACGAGATCGACAACTACGGCGCCGACATCATTGTGGTGTCGCTGGGTGTCGATACGTTCAAGGACGATCCGATCTCGCAGTTCAAGCTCGACAGCCCGGACTACCTGGCGATGGGCAAGCGTATCGCCGCGCTGGGCAAACCGACGCTGTTCGTCATGGAAGGCGGCTACGCGGTGGAAGAAATCGGCATCAACGCGGTGAACGTGCTGGAAGGTTTTGAACAATGAGCCGACTCAAGCACTTCATCGCCCCGGCGCTGTGCGCCGCGTTTCTGAGCAGCGCCGTCCACGCCGAAGAACGCACCCTGCGCGTCTATAACTGGTTCGACTACATCACGCCAAAGGCGCTGGAAGACTTCAAGGCGCAGAACACCCAGACCAAACTGATCTATGACATCTTCGACACCAACGAAGCGCTGGAAGCCAAGCTGCTGACCGGCAACTCCGGCTACGACGTGGTGGTGCCATCCAACGTGTTTCTCGCCAAGCAAATCGAAGCCGGGGTGTTCCAGCCACTGGATCGCAGCAAGCTGCCGAACTGGAATCACCTCGATCCGAAACTGATGAAGTTGATCGAGGCCAACGACCCGGGCAACAAATTCGCCGTGCCGTACATGTACGGCACCATCCTGATCGGTTTCAACCCGGCCAAGGTCAAGGCTGCGCTGGGTGACAACGCTCCGGTGGACAGTTGGGATCTGATTTTCAAGGAAGAAAACATCAGCAAGCTCAAGCAGTGCGGCGTCGCCCTGCTCGACTCGCCGTCGGAGATTCTGCCGCTGGCCCTTCAACACCTCGGCCTCGATCCGAACAGCAAGAACCCGGCGGACTATGCCAAGGCCGAAGCACTGCTGATGAAGATTCGTCCGTACATAACCTACTTCCATTCATCCAAGTACATGGCCGACATCGCCAATGGTGACATCTGTGTGGCGGTCGGTTATTCCGGCAGCTTCTCGCAAGCCGCCAACCGTGCCAAGGAAGCCAAGAACGGCGTGGTGGTGGACATGCGTTTGCCGAAGGAAGGCGCGCCGATCTGGTTCGATATGCTCGCGATTCCCAAGGGCGCGAAGAACACCGAGGACGCCTACACCTTCATCAACTACCTGCTGCAACCTGCGGTGATTGCACCGGTCAGCGACTTTGTCGGTTATCCGAATCCGAACAAGGACGCCACCGAACTGGTCGATCCGGCGATCCGCAACAACCCCAATCTGTACCCGACCGATGCCGCGATGAGCACGCTGTATACCCTACAGCCGCTGCCGCGTGACGCCGAACGTGCGCGCACCCGGGCGTGGACCAAAATCAAGTCCGGGACCTGAGGCTCACCCAGTCAAAGACCCGCTTCGGCGGGTCTTTTTTTGCCTGCAATATTTATGTACCGCCCGACGCCGAAGTCGCTGCCCTACCTTGCCTTGGTCCGGCGCTGCATATCGCAGCGGCCGTCACATCAGACAAGGATATGGTCATGCCCGAAAGCACCACGCCCAGCGCTGTCGATGTACTCACCCAACTGGTGAGCGGCCCCTCACTTACCGAAGTCGCCTCCAACACGCTGATCCCGATACTCGCCAAAATGTACCCGCTACTGTCCATCGATCCGACACGGACCATGGTCGCCACGCCCACCTGGATCATTAACAACGACGGGATCGAAGCAGGTCCTTGCCAGTTCGAATCGCTGACTGATGTGCTGGTCAGACTTGCCCTTTCAGGTACTGCAGTAACCTTCATCGACGGCGAACATTTCCTCACCCAACAACCGCGTAATGAGCTTTCCATCCAGCTTGCGGTGGAGATCGAAGCAGTCGGTGCCGTGCTCAACGAGTTCGCGCCGTTACTGTTCAGAGCCTTGCAGGAACAGCAGATCGACTACTGGAATAACCCGTTCGGCTCTTCCATGCCGCGCTGGCACCAGCTCTCGCACAGCTTGCAGCAATTGTGGAATGTCAGCGCTGACAACGGCTGGGATACTGATGAGCAGGCGATGGCGCGAGCCGTGTTCACCAATCCGGATAAAACCGCACGAACGCCCAGCGATCCCTACCGGACCCGCGCGTACCTGATCGACCTTGATCTGGATGCAGGCTCTGCCTCTGCCCGCGCGCACCTCAACATTCTCGAAGTCGCCGTTCTGGTGGGTACCCTCGGTCAACGCACGCTGATCATCACGCACTCGATCACACAGGGCTTTCGACGTTTCGACAGCTTCGCCGGACTGGAAAAATCGCTGCAATTGCCACTTGGAGCGCAGGGCGAATCAATGGACGTGAAATGGCGGTTGTTCGAACCGCTGGGGAATTTCTTTGATCAGCAAGCGTGTACGCTCATTGCGCTGGAAGCCGAGGCAATTGGTGACATCGACTTTTTCCAGCGTCCCGATCGCTCGGCATTTGTTCCGCACCTTGGCGCAGGCGATGGCGCGAACGCTACAGCGCAGCAACCGTCACCGCGCTTGACCGGCCGGGAGCACCCACTGCCGCAATGGCTGGCCAGTGCCGCTCCGGCCGACCAGTCCCGCTACAGCCGTCACTTGCTCGATCTTGTCGCGATACAACAACAAAACGCAGGCAAGACTTTTCAAGAAGAAGTCCCCGGCATCCAGGTGTTCACCCTGACCGAGCTGAACAAAGCGATCAGCCGGGCACCAGCCCGCAATGCCAGATTGCAAGACGTCGAGATGACCATTACCAGCCTGGTGGTCTGGGGTACCTTCGTCCCGCCGGAGCATGAGCAGACTTTGACGCTGTCACTGGTAGAGCTGGCACTGCAAAATCTTGCGGGCTTGCCACTGGGTAACAAGTCCGTGCACTACCGGGACGGTGTGACACCAACCCCCTCATGGATGACCCCGGCATATCTGGAAAACCTGGTCACTGCGGCGGACATCGGTAAAACCTACCCGGCCCTGCTCAAAAACAGTTTGATCGAAGACCAGACCCAGGCCACACATCTACGCCAGCTCTACTGTCGCCAATTGCCCGTTGAGCTGCCGTTACTGGCGCTGCAACACAAAATTCGTGGCGAGGCAGGCCTCGATGAACAGGGTTACCAGTACGTCGTGGCAGCGCTGGCCGCAGAACCGACGGAGCGGCGAGTCGATGGGCAGGAGATCGTGATCCGCGCACTGGCATTCGTTATCGACGGCCACACTGGCGACAACGCGGACGAAGTGGTCAACATGTTTGTGATCGGCCCGCGCGACGCAGACAAAGGCCCCTGCCTGCTTTACCGCCCACTACTTGATGCGCCGCTGTTGCAATACCCGTCTACGGCGAATCTGTTGTACGCCATCAGGCATTCGAGAACATTGCGTCAGTCAGTGCTCGCCTGGCTACCGGACAGCGTGCGCTTCAATTATTCACAATATGTCTTCCCCGGTGCACTGCCTTCGGTATGGACCATTCCGCAACTGTTGATCGACCCGAAACTGTCGCCTGATCTCGCCGGTACCGTTTCGCTGGGCAACCGCGTGCTTGAACACGACGTACCGGGAAGCTTGTTCCTGGCCAACGCCGAAGCGCTGATCACTCAGGCTGATCGTGACTCCGTGTCCAACGCCGAAGCCCGTTGGGCGACGTTGAAACGAGGTGGCTGGGCACTTTTCAACGCGGCATTACCGTTTCTCGGACGCGGTGTCGGCACGGCGGCGTGGATCTGGCAGATCATGGACAATCTACAAGAGATCGCCGAAGGCCAGGAGCAGCAACAACCCGCCTGGACAGCACTGACCGATATCCTTTTGTCGCTCGGCATGGCGCTCGCCCATCGCGCTGCAACACGCAAGACACCACAACGCGGCGCGGCCCTCCTCAAGAAAAAACCGCAAACGGCCAACGAGTCCATTGTCCCTGGCCGCATCAGCATCGCCCGGCTACCAGACATAGCCGAGCATAAACTGCCGCACAATCACGAGTTGTCATTGCACGCCATCGGCGCATTGGAGAACTCACCAACCGATTTAGCCACCGTGCTCGACAGCCTGAAAATCAGCCGTCCAGAAGAACTGACAGCGCCTGCAACCGAAGGCCTACACCGGTATCTGCACAGCAACGGTCAGAAATGGTTTGCACCGGTAGGGGCTCGCTGGTTCGAAGTCGCGGTAAATGACAACGATGACGTTCAGATCATCGACACGCGCCAACAATCAAGACGCACAGGTCCCTTGCTGGTCGGCAATGCGCGCGGCGAATGGTTTGTCGATCTGCGACTGCGGCTGCGGGCCGGAGGCCTCAAAAGTCGGCTCAAGCAATTACAGGAAAAGAACGCAGAGCTTCTGCGCAAGAAGAAACAGGACATTGCCGTCTTTGATGCCAGTCTGGAAGACAAGCGCAACGACCTGGTCAATGTCCGGCGCAGCATGCTGGAGGCCACCCCCGAGAATGCCGCAAGCGCCCGCCAGCAGTTTCTCGATACGCTCGACACTCAGATCAACGACTACAGCACACACATCGAGAGCCTGAAAGAGCTGAACATTCTCGAAGCGGTACCCAACTACCGCACCGCCATGCTCGACCGGTTTTCTTTGCAACTGTTTCTGATGCAATCATGGATCGATGAGACGTTCCCGGCGTTCCGCGAAAACCTGGAGGCAACTCTCGCGCTGCTGGAATCAAATGTCAGCACACCCGCTGCTGATCGCTATGCGCCCTTTGAGAGCATGTCCAACCTGACAAAGAGGCTTATCGAAAAAATCCGGTTCGCCCACACACGCTTCGCGCAAATGATGCTGCTGGGTAAAGAGGCGGTCGAGATCAGTCGCCAGTACAAAGCCAGGCTGCCATCGTTTTCACTGGAAGACCTGAAGCTGCTGCAAATCACACTGGGGTCGGAGCTATGCCTCAAGGCCGACCCGGCATCCACGCACGCAGGCGCACGACTGGCCCTCGAATCTCTTATCGAAGATGCCTCGCTGAACATCCAGAGTGTCCTGGATCTGGGCTCTGAGCAGAGTTTCAATCAGCTCGGCGAACGCGTAGAGGCGATGAATAATCTGGTGGAGCAGTTCGATGTCATCGACCAGCGATTCGCTGATCTTTTGACCGAGTACCCCCAGCAGGTAGTACCGGAACAACTCGATCAAATCAAAGAGCATGTCGCCGAGTTCCATCAGGACGCCGTACAACAGCTGTCGAGCCTGCTGCGTGACCAGCGTCTGTTGGAGCCGGTCGCCGGACCGTCGAAATCGCCGGTCACCCCTGCGAAAAAAATCATCAAGACACGTTACAAGGGCACGCTGGTTGGTCAGCCGCGTCGCGGCGCTGACGGCCAGGACAGCCATCTGGTAGACGTGGTGGCGCCGTTGACCGGAAAGGTTATTGCGACCTTTCACGAAAAATCCCCGGGCACCTGGGTCGAAAGGGTTCCCGCCAAACCGCTGACCTCTGCCAGGCCGAACCATGATCTGCCGAAATCCCTGCAAGCCGGGCAAGAGTTGCTCGATGGCGTATCCGCCTTCAAAAGACGTACCCAGGCGCACATCGAGCGGGCACAGCGCAATCCGACAGAGATCGAGGAGATTTACTATCTGCATGCAGCGCGCCTGCGTGAGGCCATGGAGAAAATCGATCAGGCCCTGACTGCGGGGAACCATACCGCCAGCAAAATCGCCTCCGCAGCTGTATTGCAGCAGTCGCTCGACGCAGAGGCCACAACGCTTTACGCCCGGGGTCGCGCCGCGAGAATCGAAATTACCAAACAGCAGGCCCCGACGGCGGCACGGGTCGAATGGCTGTACAGCAAGGGGGAAGTGACCATCGACAGTGCCTCCGAACGCCGTCGACTCAAAGGCCCGCGCAAGGATTATCTGCTGGA
Source organism: Pseudomonas sp. NPDC087346 (assembly GCF_044744235.1). Lineage (NCBI taxonomy): Bacteria > Pseudomonadati > Pseudomonadota > Gammaproteobacteria > Pseudomonadales > Pseudomonadaceae > Pseudomonas > Pseudomonas sp. NPDC087346. The sequence goes on along the minus strand of NZ_JBIUXX010000013.1, from coordinate 96,970 downwards.
GTATCCGATCCTCGACAAACCGACGGGCAAGGTCCTGTGGTACGCGCATTTCCATTACGCAGGGGCCACCGATCCATTGCCGACATTCACCGCTGCGCATCTGAAAACTGTCGAGCAACGACGACTGGGCGGTGCCTACGTCGCGCGCGAGAACCGCAGCAATCAGGAGCTGATCGCGATTCATCGCAGCACCATAAGTCACGCTCAGGCCGATGCCTTGTTCTTCCATCGATTAAACGCCTGAACCTCACGAGCCCGGCTGGGACGGGCTCGTTTTTTCAACCTATATATATCTACCACCTGAGTGGACAGGCATCTCGGTACTTTCGGTTGCAGACGGCAAATGCCGCATCGCCCACCCAACCGGTACCGATCCCATGCCAGAAACAACTCGCACAGACATCGCCCCACCGCTGCTGAACAAGAGCCGACTCGTCGAGCAATCCAGCGGCGGCCCGACCCTGCATGACGCTGCCGCGCAGTTGCTGCGCAAAGCCCTGAACCAAAGGTTTCCCCAGCAATCGCTCGACCCGGACAAAACCATGCTGATGTCGCCTGTCTGGCATCGCCAGGGTGACGATCTGGTAAGCCACGGCAACCAGTTCGAATCGCTGACCCACGTATTGGCACGTCTGGCTTTTACCCGGGTCACAGCCAACTACATCGAAGGCGAACACTTCCTGACCCTGACCCCTCGGGCCAGCGAACCTGTGCATTTGCCGATCAGCATGGACGCCGTCACCACGATATTGAATGATCATGCCCCGGCGTTATTCGTCGGATTCGCGCAAAGCCAACTGGACTACTGGAACGCAGCCGTCGACACAGTGCCGCGCTGGCAACAGTTATCGGACACCCTGCAACAGTCGCTGCACGTTCAGTCGGTAGATGGCTGGGATGCAAACGAGTGTGCTCTGGCACGCCACGTTTCGCAGTTCCCGGACAAGGCTCTACGCGCCGCTACCCATGCGGGTCTGGTAAACATACGCGCCAGCCTGATAGACATCGATGTCGTCTTTGACCTTGCGGAAAGTAGCCAGACCCGTCACCTGATGCTGACCGGGGCTCTGGTTCTGACTGCGACCCTGGGCAGCCGTGAGTTGATCACGCTGTATACCATCGATGAGGGTTGTGAATCTTTCGGCTCCATGGCGCAGCTGGGAGCCACCCTGCCCGGCCGCATTGACCTCGACCTCAGAGGACAAGGCTTGAAGTGGCGGCTTTATGAGCCCGAGGGCAATATTTTTGATGCAATGGTCTGGGCATTGGTGGGCTGCCAGGTCGACTCCATCGATGCCCTTGATCCGGCAAGTCGCTCACCCGCGAAAGGGCTCGCGATACGGCAGGACAGCAACGCAAGCGACACTCAGATCACCGCGCACATCGAACAGCTTGAAAGTGCGATACCTGAATGGCTGATGAAGGGTTCGCTGGAAGACATTCAGGCCTACAGCGGCTACCTGACGGCTCTGGGCAAGCTCAGAGGCGAGTCCGCCAGCGATGTTTTCGACAGCAGCCCTGTGCCGCTGATCATGGACTATGCGCAACAGCAAATGCGCGCCGCCATCATCGCCGAACGGACAGGAGCAGACGCTACGCTATTGCGCCTCGACGATGTACGGATCACCGTTACTCAGAGCTTCGAAGTCGGTGGTTTCACCCTGCCCGATCCACGTCAGGTCAGAGTCCAGAGCCTGGGCGAGTTCGCCCTGCACAACACTTCGCCCTACCTCGCAAAGGTGGCATATGTCGATGGAGCACTGACTCCAGACTGGATGACGAGCAAGTTTCTGTTGCGGATTGCCAGCGAGATCAACATCGGCGAGAACTATCCGAAGCTGATCAAAAGTACCCTGATCGACGATCCGCAACAGGCCCGGCGGCACAAGCTGCGCTATAGCCGTCAACTGCCGATGCTCCTGCCGGTGCTGGCGCTGGAGTGCAAACTCAAGCAGCAAGGTGATGTCGACGAGCAGGGTTACCGCCAGGTCTGTCAGTTGATGACCTCGATCACCGCTCACACACCTGCTGCCGAGTGGCAGGCACAGATCCGGCCGCTGGCATTCATCCCGCATTTTCGGCGCGGCAGTACGCCCGACACTATCGCGAACATGTACATCATCAGCCCGCGCGAAGGCGCGAGCGGTCCTTGCCTGCTTTATCGCCCTCTGCTGGATCAACCGCTACGCCAGTTTCCGTCCGAACAAAACATGTTGTATGCGTTTTACCAGCCGGGCGAATTGCGTGATTCGGTGCTGGCCTGGCTGCCGACCCGCGCCTTGAGTTTCGAATACGCTCAGTATGTATTTTCCAGTGGCTTGCCATCGCCCTGGGTCATTGCCGACCTGGCTTTCGACCCGTTCCGTCACTTGGACCTGAGCGCCGCCGTCAGTCTCGCGAAAGCGCACTTGAGCGGCGATATTTGCTCGACTCTTTTCGACAACAACAGCCTGGCGATGGTCGAGCTTGCCGACCGCCAATCGACTTCCAACGCCGAGCGCCGCTGGGCATTGCTGGCGGACAGCGGCTGGGCGCTGTTTGGTGTGGCAACCAATTTTCTCAGTGGCCCGGCGGGTGCCGCGGTCTGGGTCTGGCAAACCATCAATCAGATTCAGCAAGCGCTGGATGCCCATGCCGCAGGCGACACGTCCGGTGAATGGTCTTCAATCGGTGATGTGTTGCTGACGCTGGGTATCTTGCTTGCGCAAAGAACTGCGGTACGACGCCTGCGGCTATCAAGTCCGTTGATTGAGGAAGCTGTCTTCAAGCGCGCACTTGCCGATGAGCCGCGTCTCGTCACGCAACCCCAGCGCAAGGCACCTGTCACCATTCACGACACCATGTCGCTGACAGACCCCCTGTCTGATACACACTCCTCCACCCTGGCTCCAGTGACGCTGATTCGGATCAACGCACATGCGGCGTTTTTGCAAACCATCGAACGCTTGAAAGTACCCAGGCCGAATCTGCCCGAGGGGGCCATAGCCAATACCGACCACCTTTATGAATTCGCGGGCAAGCAATACGCCAAAGTCGGTGAGCGCTGGTTTCAAGTCAGTGCCGAACCAGATGAGCCAGTATTCGTCCTCGATCCAAATGCCGCCACACACCCGGGCTTGTGCGTGAAGTTCGACGCGCAATCCCGGCACTGGCACTGGGAACTGAAACTGCGGCTACGCGGCGGCGGCCCGACGGGAAGAATCGAAACCCTGCGCCGCGAGAAAATCAAACGCAAGGACGAGGCCTGGGCCGCACTGCATCGGTTCATGGAACAGGAAGCCACCAACAAGGCCGATCTGGATGAAGCCCTGCGGCTGCCGGAACACAATGACCTCTCTGCCGCGATGTCTGAAGAAGATATCGCCACTTACATCAGTAAGTCCGACACATTGGCCAGCGGTTACAGCCAGGCACTGCTCGATCTCGAAAAATGGCGTGAAGCCGGTGGCGCAGGCGTCTTTTATCAGGCACAACTGATGCGTTTGACGATCGAACAGAATCGCTACCTGAACGGTTGGATGCGTATGAAGTTGCGCGAGTATGCAAGGATCGTCGCGCCGCAACTCAGCGCTCTGGAACCAGCCGAAACCCGAGCACGCCCGATACAAATGGAAGCTGCGCGCAAAGCCATCGCTGTGAGCGATGAAATGATCGAGCGCCTCACTCTGCTGCACACTTCACAGGAACGGCTGAACCATCACACTGGCACTACCCGCAAAGTGGCGGCAGAGTTGCAAAGACTGATGCCCGCACTTTCGCGCCATGACTTGCAGGCGAATGAAATCGGCATGTCCATCGAGCTCTCGTTGCGTGATGCACCGGACAGTACGCTGGAGCCGTTACGGCAACTGATCATTCCGGTTTTCGATGGCGCCGCCGACGCAGGCCACACACTGTTCAGCCGCGCCGGTATCACGAGAGCAGTGAAAAACCCGAACCTGAGCATCGAGCAGCTCATCGTATTGGTAGACCGCCTGGCAGATGCCGAACATCGGCTACAGGATCTGTTCACCAGTTCGTCCACGCAACTGGAAACCAGCCGCTTCCAGCGGGTTCAGCAACTGGTTGCGGAGTTCCATCAGCAAGCGCGGCATCGCCTGCTTGAACTGCTGCCGGAGCCGGAAGAAATACCCACTGCCGCGATGGCCAGACTGGAGCCGACGCCTTCCACTTCACGTGCAGTCGGTAAGGTGAACAAGTCCAGACCGCGGATTATTGAAACGCAGAAAGCGGCGTCCACCGAAACATCACCAGCACTCGAAGAGATGCCCATCGTCAAGAGCACCGCCCGACGCCCGATACCGGCGCCAACGCCAGGCGATGAAGCGCTGATTGGCAATGCCATGACCATGGTCAATGAGCTTGATCCGATCATTAAACGCCTGCGCACAGATGCCCAGCGACCTTCGCGTATTCCGGCGGACATGAAAGACCTGTTCGATCAACAGGCAACTCGTCTTGATCACGCTGCTGCCAATGTTGATGCCGTGCTCGCCCGCAGACACGCAGAGTTTCCAGTGGCCAGCTTGAGCTCCGAGCTACGCAACGCAGCAATCCGAATGCGCCGTGAAGGCGTCAATGTCTATGGCGCCATGCTCACAGGACGCAAGCCCAGGGAGAGCTACCTGCAATGGCTACACGATCACGATCTGGTGCAGATCAACAAAGACCCGCGGGGACGAATCCGCACCAAACAGCGCAAAGACTATTTTCAGGAGTACCGGGTTTTCGACAAAGCACGCCAGAACAAGCCTTTGTGGGTTGCGCACTTTCATTACGACGCCCTGACCGACCCCGACGACCAGTTCACCGCTGCACACCTCAAATTTGCCGACAACTTTCTGCAGGAGTTGCCCGCCAAGACGCGTCAGGAACTGGAAAGCTTCGATGCGGTAGATAACGTGCTGCGCAGGATCGTCCATCCAAAGGTACTGGATCTGTTTCTCCACCCGGATGAAAAGGTCGATTGAAGCGCAAGAAGCGCTGGCTGAATCATTTGCACCAGACACTGCGCAACCGTGCCAGCGCAACTTGAATATCCGCCTCCGGCACGGCGGCAAAACCAAGAACCAATCCGGCGCGTTGATCTGCCGGAGTGTGGGAGTCGGGTAACCAGTAGTTGCTCAGGCCATTGACCTCGACTCCGACACTTTGCGCTTTGGCGATCAATTCGCGCTCGCGGACAAGGCTGCTCACCGAGACGGTCAGGTGCAGCCCGGCGGCCACGGCAGGCAGGCTTCCGACACCGTCAACATCCTTCGGCCAATGCGCCAAAAGGCAATTGCGCCGACTCAACGCAGCACGGCGCATACGACGGATATGCCGCTGGAAATGCCCGGCCGCCATGAACTCGGCCATCACCGCTTGGGTGCTGACTTCGGAATGCCGCACATCCACCGCCCGGCGTCGGGCGAAGGCCTGTACCAGCCCGGCCGGCAACACCAGATAACCCAGGCGCAATGCCGGAAACGCCACCTTGCCGAACGTCCCGACGTAGAGCACCCGACCTTCGCGATCCAGCGCTGCCAAAGGCGCCAGCGGTGCGCCGCTGTAGCGATACTCGCCATCGTAGTCGTCCTCGATGATCCAGCCTTGATTGCGCTCCGCCCAGGCCAGCAACTCAAGTCGCCGCGCCAGACTCATGACCACCCCTGTCGGATATTGATGTGACGGCGTGACATAGGCCAGTCGGCAATCGCTCAAATTCGCCAGTGCCGCGCAATCAATGCCCTCTTCATCCACCGGCACCCCGTGCAACCGCGCTCCCGCCACGGCAAAGGCATGGCCGGCTGCCCGATAGCCGGGATTTTCGATGCCGACCACCGCGCCCGGCTCCACCAGCAGCTGTGCACAAAGGCTAATGGCCTGTTGAGCGCCACTGGTGATCACAATTTGCTCAGCCGAGCACTGCATGCCCCGGGAACTGCGCAAATAAGCGGCAATCAATCCACGCAGTCGCTCGTCCCCCGCCGGATCGCCGTAGCACAACTGCTGCAAAGCCGGTTTTCGCCAGAAAGCCGCGTTGAGCTTGGCCCAGACGTCGAATGGGAACAGATCGAAGGCTGGCACGCCCACCCGAAAAGCGCGCGGCGGGCCGCTCGGTGGCGTCGGTAAATGGTTGTGTTCGAGGGTCTGTAAAGCACTGCTGTGGATAACTTTACTGGATAAAATCCCAGGTGTATTTGGCGATTTTGTGGATAAGGCTGTGGGTAAGCCTGTTGAAAACCCTGTGGATAGTTTTGTGGATAGTTTTTTTGCCGCAGGTTGTGTTTGCGGCAGTTGCGCCACATAGGTTCCGTCACCGACACGCCCCTCGATGTACCCCTCTGCATAGAGTTGATCGTAGGCGCGCACCACGCTATTACGCGAAATACCCAACGCCGCCGCCAGATCACGGCTGGCCGGCAGTCGGGTGCCACTGCCCAGTCGCCCATCCAGCACGCGCAGGCGCAGTGCCTGGAAAAGTTGCAGGCTCAGGCCCTGACGGCGGTCGAGTTCAATCCCGGCCGGATTGAACGGCATTGCTGGCGTGGTGGATTCGGGCATGACAATGGACCTATGAAATTGGTCATCAATGGCTCTTACAACAGACCAATAGCCTGCCTAGGATGCAGGCATTCGCCAAGGAAAATTTCTCCATGTACACGCCCCGCGCCTTTGCCATCGACGATTTGTCGCAACTGCACGAATTGATCCTCGCCACTCGCCTCGCCATTTTGGTGACCCACGGCGAACAGGGCCTGCAAGCCAGCCACATACCGGTGCTGCTGCATCGCGAACAAGGTGAGAACGGCACGCTCTACGGACATCTGGCCAAAGCCAATCCACAGTGGAAAGACCTGCGCGACGGCGCCGAAGCCATGCTGATCTTTGCCGGCCCCGACGCCTACGTCAGCCCGGGCTTTTACCCGAGCAAGGCCGAGCACGGCAAAGTCGTGCCGACCTGGAACTACGTCGCCGTGCACGCCTATGGCCACGCCGAAACCTTCAGCGATGGCGGACGCCTGCTCGACATCGTCAGCACTCTCACCGACCGCCATGAAGCCGGCCGCGCGCAACCGTGGAAGGTTGACGATGCGCCCGCCGACTACATCGACGGCATGCTCAAGGCCATTGTCGGTTTCGCGATTCCCATCGACCGTCTCGAAGGCAAACGCAAGCTCAGCCAGAACCGCAGCGACGCCGACATCACCGGAGTGCGCGAAGGACTGGCCGCCAGCCCCGAGATCAACGACCAGACACTCGCCCACTTGATGCGTTAAGGAAATCACCATGAGTCAAATCGACATCCGCCCGGTCACCGCCAGCGACCACGCCGCCTGGCTGCCGCTGTGGCAGGCCTACCTGCGCTTTTACAACACCGAATTGCCGGACGCCGTTACGCACAGCACCTGGCAGCGTTTTCTCGACCCGGGCGAACCGACCCACGCCGCGCTCGCCTGGGCCGATGGCAAAGCCGTGGGCATGGTGCATTTCATCTACCATCGTTCGAACTGGAGCATTGAAAACTCCTGCTATCTGCAAGACCTGCTGGTCGCGCCACAAACCCGTGGCACTGGCGTCGGTCGCCTGCTGATCGAACACGTCTACGCCACCGCCAAGGCTGACGGATGCTGCAAAGTCCACTGGCTGACCCACGAAACCAACGCCACGGCGATCCAGCTCTACGAGCGCATCGCCGAACGCCCGGGGTTTATCCAGTTCCGCAAAGCCATCTGAGACTCTTCAAGGAAAATCGCGCCATGACCACCTCACTCGCCGATTGGAAAGGCGTACCGCCGCCCTCGACCACACTGCTCGAAGGCCGCTTCATCCGTCTGGAAAGACTTGACCCTGCACGCCACGGCGACGATCTGTTCAAAGCCCTCGAAGGTCCCGATGCCGATCCGAAACTGTGGAACTACCTGCCTTACGGCCCGTTCCCCGAGCGCAGCGCTTTCAATGACTGGCTAAACAACAACGCGGCCAGCAGCGATCCGTATTTCTTCAGCGTCATCGACCGCGTCACGGGTCAGGTGCAAGGCATCCTCAGCCTTATGTCGATCGTCCCGGCGCAGGGCCGTATCGAAATCGGCCACGTTACCTTCGGCGCGCCGATGCAGCGCTCACCGAAAAGCACCGAAGCGGTGTACCTGCTGGCCAAGGAATCTTTCGCGCTGGGCTACCGGCGCCTGGAATGGAAATGCAACAACGGCAACGCCCGCTCCAAATACGCCGCCGAACGCCTGGGCTTCAGCTTCGAAGGCGTATTCCGCCAGCACATGGTGGTCAAGGGCGAGAACCGCGATACCGCGTGGTACTCGATTCTGGATTCGGAATGGCCGGCGATTGCGGCGGGGTTCGAGCAGTGGCTGTCCGACGAAAATCAGACGCCTGACGGGCAGGTGAAAGGCTTGGTCGAGTGCCGCGCTTAAGCCTGTAAAAGCAAAGATCGCAGCCTTCGGCAGCGCCTGCATTTGTCTTGTGCAGGCGCTGCCGAAGGCTGCGATCTTTTGATCTTCAGTTAACGTCCCGGCGAATTCGCACTACGCCCATTTTCAGTCCAAAGGGGCGAAACACGGCATTCAGTGACTTCAACGTCTGATTACCTTCGCCATGCTCAATATGCACCAGCGTGCGTACCGAGATTTTGCACATTTTCGCGAACTGGGTCTGATGCAATCCCGTCACTTCAACGCGCAAACGGCGAACCGCTTCACCGATCTCCAGGGTTCCTTGTGCCAGTGCCTCTTGAATGTTCTCGATGAGCACAGTGCGCTCGGCAACGGTCATGCTCATTTCAGATCCCACTCTTTCAAACGTTGCTCCAGATTCTTCAATGCAATGCTCGGATGGTTCATGGTTCGATCCGGCAAACCGCTGGCAGTCAGAATATCGGGAAGTGCAGCCAAGCGCTGTGCATCCCCGCGCAAGCGCTCGAATGAGTCGGGCGCGTCAGCCAACGCAGCCAATGGATCATCTGGATCAGCAATATCTGCAAGTGCGCGGCAAACTCCACGCCAATCGACATTTCCCGCCCGCTCCAGCTCTTTTGGCCATTTGGTCGAACGGGTCACGCCTTCGTCATCCATGACCATGGGTGCCAAATCATAAATGGGCGCCAGGCGAAACGTGTTGGCTTGCCGGATGATTGCGGTATTACGGCCGTGGTTATCAGAATTACCGAGGATTTTGTTGATCAAATCCCGGCGTAGATAGTCCGCAACGAGCGTCGGAATCTGACTTGCCTGACCCGCCTCGCGCCAGAGTCCGGCGAGCATGCGGATGACATCCATATGGTTCATTGCGCTGCCTGGCGTTGTTACCTCAGCCAACGAGTAAATCGACTCGACAGCCAAACGCCTTACTTCCCCGTCCGCCGCAATGCGATCAAAGCGCTGCATCCACAGACTGGGTTTACTCGCTTCCTCCAATGCCAGACCTGCTGCAGCGACCGTTTCGATACCGAGTGTCTGTAAGGCCCTGTAGTAATGAAATTCGCTTCGCAGGATATCCTGATCAGTCAGGCCTCCTTTGTTTCGAGCAAACTTCACAAACCAGTGCTGACTGACCTCTTCATCAGCCAGTACCGCGTCGGGATACAAAAGGCCGGCACGGTTCTCGACGAGCAGCAACTTCGGAGCTTCCCCGCCAGCACCTGTGGCACCGCCAATCGCCGCGCCCAGTTCATAGGCGTACTCCAGAAAACGGTTGTCACGATTGATGACATCCTCGCGCTGGAATCCGATTGGCTTACGCTCATCCACAGCCTCGGCCGACTCTTTTATCCGCATGTTGCCGATGGGTGCCGGAGTGCTCCGGCCGAGCAGATAAAGGTCAGCGCTGATGTTTACAGGTTTCTCGTTTCCCAAGCGTGCCAAGAGAAACCTTCTGGCGGCGCCTGCCGGCGCAATGTCATGTACAAACGCGGGTGTGCCGGACCGCCGTCCTTCCCAATCCAGTGGGAACCGCGCACTCACAGCCTTGGAAAAACGAGATCCTATATCGTCGATGTTATCGACCAGGTAAGCGGTCTCGTAACCAAAACTGCAGCGACTTTCGAACCCCTGTTCAGGATTGTCGAAACTCAAGACCATGGCGTCTTGCCATTGGCCAGCGGTGAATATCTGTAATGTCAGGTTGTACATGGTTTTCCACCTGCACTGAAATGCATTTCACGCAGCCTTTGTTTGGCTTTAAATGCAATATAGTGCATTTTTAGTTCAACATGACATGATTGATCTGCAACAAAATGCAGATACGCTGTTTATATCCTCCATCAAAACGCAAAATAATGCAGATGTGATCAATCACACTTTAGACATCATTTTGTAAAAACCCTCCGCTATACAGGACGCCCCGCTTATAACAAAAAGGCCGTCCCCCCATGCCCTTCCCGCCTCAGCGTCTGTCTCTCGCCATTGCCCTGCTGATGACTGCCAACATCGCCCACGGCAAAACCGTGCAGATCGATACCGCCACCACCGCCTCGCAAACCCTGGGCGGTAGCGACACGCTGACGGTTTCGGCGCCGGGCAGTATCACCAACAGCGGCAAGGCCGTAAGCCTGAAGGACAGCACCAACGGCGTCGGTGTGGTGATCGATAACTCGGGCAAGATCATCTCCAGCGGTGGCCGGGCCATCGACAGCAGCGGAGACCTGACCAAGGCGCGTGACTACAAAATCTACAACCGCAGTGGCGGGCAGATTCTCGGTTCCAATGATGCGTTGCGCATCGACAGCAATTTCGTCAGCGGCAGTCTGTTGATCGACAACAGCGGCATCATTCGCTCGACCACCGGCCAGGCGCTGGATCTGGATGCGCTGCGCAGTGACGGGGTCAAAACCACGATCATCAACCGCGCGGGCGGGCTGATTCGCGGCGATGCCAGTGACGGTATGAAGACCGGCGCCAATGCGACGATTACCAACTACGGCGAGATTTCCACCGGCGACTCGCACAACGCCGACGAAAAATTCGACGGCATCGATATCGACTCCGCAAGCGGTGTCAGCGTGACCAACTACGGGGTGATTTCCGGCGGCCGTCACGGCATCACCACCGACCTCGGTGCAACGCTGGTCAACTATGGGCAAATCACCGGGCGCAACGGTTCCGGTTTTGGCTCCGATGGTGACGGCACAGTGATCAACCACGGCACCATCACGGGTGCCTACTCCGGGCTGCAACCCAATGGCGACGGCGATGGCGTGGATATCGACAAGATCGCCCACATCGAAAACTACGGCACGATTCAAGGCGTCGGCGCCGGTGGCGTGGACAAGGGCGGTTTCGCCAATGGCAGCGAAGGCATCGCACTAGGCGGCGGTTACATTCACAACGCCAGCGGTGCGCTGATCAGCGGCGCCAACGCGGCAATTCTGGTGGACGACGGTAGCGGCGGCTCCGGAGTCGGGGCCACCACGCTGGAAAACTTCGGCACGATTCAGGGCCTCGACGGTTTCGGTGTGAAGTTCATCGGCGAGTTCGCCGACAGCGTGATCAACGGCGGCACCATCAGCGGCAGCAATGGCCTGGCGCTGGATCTGGGCGGCGGCAACGACAGCCTGACCCTGAAGAATGGCAGCCGCTTCGTCGGCGTGGTCGATGGCGGCAGCGGGTACGATCAGGTGGTGATGGACGACGCAGCGGGCGGCAGCTTCGGTGCCAGTCGCAACTTCGAGTGGCTGGAGGTCAAGCAAGGTGCGTGGACCCTTACTGGCAGCGGTGATTTCAGTGACGGCGGCGCGGTGCGCAACGGCGCGACACTGATCAATCAGGGCGGTATTGCCGGCACTCTGACCGTAGATGCTGGCGGCGTGTATGCCGGTGGCGGCTCGGTCGGCAATCTCAACGTCAACGGCACCTTGCGCACCAACACCAGCCTCGGCCAGGCAACCATCGTTCAGGATTTGAACATGGGCAGCGCTTCGACCCTCTCCTACGGCGTCAACGCCGACGGCAGCAGTGCCCCGGTGATCGTCGGCGGCACGGCCAATCTCAATGGATCAACATTGGCGATCAATTCTGGCACCGGCACTTATCCGTGGCAGAGCCAATACACCGTGCTGCAAGCGGCGCGGGTCAACGGCACTTTCGGCACAGTCACCAGCGACTACGCGTTCCTCACGCCGACACTCGCCTACACCCCGACTCAGGTCGATCTGACCTACACCCGCAACGACGTAGCGTTCAATGAGTTTGCCGTCACCGGCAACGGCAGCAACGCGGCCAACAGCCTCGCTTCGATGGGCAAAAACAATGCGCTGTACAACGCATTGCTCAACACTACCCAAAACAGTGCTGGCGCCGCCATCGAGCAACTCGCTGGCGCCAGCAACGCCAACCTGACCAGCGCCACCCTCGGCGCCAGCAGTCAGGTCGGCAGCAGCATGCTTTCGGCAATGCAACAAATGGGCGGCAGCCCGGGCCTGATGGTTGGACTGGATCAACGCGACACTCCGGTGCTCGCGGCAAACGGCGTACCTTCCGAAGCACGTAACCTGAACGACCTGAACGACCCGAACGCCCGTGGACGCCTCTGGCTGCAAGCCATCGGCGGCTACGGCAAGCTCGATGGCGAACACGGCAACAGTGGCCTGGAGCAGCGCACTAAAGGCAGCGTGCTCGGCGCCGACTGGTCGCTTACGCCGCAATGGCGTCTGGGCGTGCTCGGCGGTTACTCGAAGACCGATCTGGACGCGACCGGCGTCGATGGCAATGTCGAGAGCTGGCACGCCGGGGTTTACGCGTTGCGTCAGAGCGGCCCGTACTCGCTGCGTCTGGGCGCGGCGTACAGCGGCCATCAAGGCGAGAGCAAACGCACGGTGGCGTTCAACGGTTTCAGCGATCGGCCCAAAGGTGATTACGACGCCGACAGCCAGCAAGCCTTCGCCGAACTCGGTTACGCCATGGGCAGCGGCCGCCTCAGCGCTGAACCGTTCGCCAGCCTCGGCTACCAGCGCTACCACCGCGACAGCTATCAGGAAAAGGGTGGCGCCGCAGCGTTGCAAGTCGACGGCCAGACTCAGGACAACTTCAACAGCACCTTCGGCCTGCGCCTCGCGCACCTCAGCAGCCTGGACAACGGCATGAGTCTGACCCCGCGCATGGCGGTCGGCTGGAAACACACTTATGGCGATGTCAGCAGTTCGACGCGCCAGGCATTCGTGGTCGGCGGCACTGCGTTCAATGTTGATGGCTCGTCGCTGGATCGCGACAGTCTGGTGCTGGAAGCGGGACTGGATGTGGGGATTTCGGCGCGCCATACATTAGGCGTGGGGTATAGCGGAGAGATTGGCAGCAACAGCCGTAATCATGGGTTGATTGGGCAGTGGCAGATGAGTTTCTGATTATTGCCAGCGGGTGGCGTCTGCAAACGTTATAGGAAAAGGCGCCGCTCCAGTCGGGCAAAATCTCCCGATCCGGCGCCGTCGTCGATTTTCCGCAAAACGCACTGACCTCGCCCCGCAATACCGTGGGAAGTAGCTGACATCGGCCCACTGGGTCATCAACCTAGAGTTCGGTCTCATTTCAAAAGAGACCGCACTTGATGCCTGCTCAACACCGATACCAACCACAAAAACTGGCTTTGGCAATTGCGCTGACGCTGGGTTGCGTCCAGCTCACTCAGGCACAGCAGCCTCCCGATCCGGTGCCGCCAGCCGAAGAGCTGATCGAGATACTCGAGAACTTCCTCAACGCCGACACCACATTCAAACACCCTCCCTTTAAAACAAAGATCCCTGCGACCAATGGTGTATCCCAGCACTTCGACGACCGAGATGACCTTGTCATCTTGCAAGCTCGCGGCAGCTTCGCCGGGTTAGTGGACGGTGGAGGCGGCAACAACGTCCTGCAACTGGATGCAGCCAAGGGGGGAATATTGGGCGAAACCAGAAATTTCGATGGACTGGAGGTCAAGCAAGGCAAATGGACCAGCACCGGGACCGAAGACTTCAATATGGGCGCATTGGTCCGAACCAAAGCTTCACTTTCCAATGAAGGAACCATCACCGGCCAGGCGTTGACTGAAGGAATCCTGATCAACAAAGGCAAAATCAACGGAAACGCCACTGTTCTTGCCGGTGGTGATTTGACCAACTTGGGCTTTATCGACGGGAATGTCAGCGTAAGCGAAACCGGGCATTTCGCTGGCAGCGGTGCGATTGGCGGACTGAAGGTTGACGGGCGCTTTTCCGTGGATCAGGTGTATGGCGCTCCCGTGATCGAGAGAGACCTGACGCTGTCCCGCACGGCCGTGTTGCTGTACGCAGTCGATGCATCCGGAGCGAGCCCGACCATCGACGTCAAAGGTACGGCCAATCTTGGCGATGCGACGCTCAAGCTGATCACCGCTGGTGACTATCCGCAAAGCAGTCAGCATACGATCCTTACCGCCGCCACAGTCGTAGGCGAGTTCGGCACGGTGGAAAACAACCTCGCCTACATGACACCCACGCTGAAATACGACAAACAATTCGTGGGTTTGACCTACACCCGAAATGAAACGCCGCTCGACCAACTGGCGACCACAGATAGCAGTCAGGCACTCGCTAAAAGCATTGAAGAAACACCTTCGCAGCCTCTGCCACCTTCCCAACCGCAACAGCCACAACAGCCCGAATCCACTGATCAACCGGTAAAAAACATCAGCGCCTCGCCCCGTGCAAACACCGCTGTTGCTGCGCTGCTCGGTACCAACAAGCCAACGGCGAGCCTGGCGCTTGAACAACTCGCTGCCGGCAGCAACGCCAATCTCGCAAACGCCACCCTGAGCAGCATTAATCCGGTCAGCGCCAGCATGCTCTCGGCGATGCATCAACTGGATAACCGCAACGGCTCAAGTGGATCAGCCAATGCGCCAAGTCTGGCCGCTGGCGGTGAAGGTTCCGGTCGGGTCTGGCTGCAAGCTCTAGGGCATGGCGGCAAGGTTGATCGCGACTTCGACACCCTGAAACATTCCTCCCAAGGCTTGGTACTGGGCGCCGACTGGCGACTCGACGAGCAATGGCATGTCGGCCTGATGGGCGCGAAATCGCAGACCCGGCTGGATGCCCGGCAGTTCGATGGCGACCTCGACAGCTGGCACCTCGGCGCCTACGCGGTACGTCAGGACGGACCATTCGCGCTGCGGCTCGGCGCGTCATACGCTGGCCATGATGGAAGCGGCAAGCGCCGGGTAGCGTTCAGCGGATTCAGCGACCGCCTCAAGAGCAACTACGACGCCAACACCCAGCAAGCCTTTGCCGAAGTCGGCTACAACCTCGGACGAGGCAATGTCAGCATCGAGCCGTTCGCCAGCCTTGGTTATCAGCGCTATCAACGTGATGATTACACCGAGAAAGGAGGCGATGCCGCGCTCAAAGTGCACGGCCAGACTCAGGACAATCTGAGCAGCACCCTCGGCCTGCGCGTTGCGAAAATCAATCGTCTGGACAACGGCATGCAGCTGACTCCGCGCTTGAGTGCGAGCGTGAAGCACACCTATGGCGAGCTCTCCAACGAAACACGTCAGCAATTGGTGAGCGGAGGAAAAAGCTTTGAGGTGGCCGGCGCCGAGACAGATCGCAATAGCCTGATGCTCGATGCAGGTCTGGATCTCACCCTCTCGGCACGTCACACCGTTGGCGTTGGCCTCACCGCCGAGGCCGGCACCGACAGCCGCAGCCACGGCGTAATGGGCCAATGGCGAATGGCGTTCTGACAAAACGCATTCTGTAGGAGCTGCGGCACGCTGCGATCTTTTGATCTTGAAGATTTCAGCCTGTGGCAGCTTCCAACGGGCGAAAAAAAAGGGGAGCACATGCCCCCCCGAGGTTTAAAGCGTTGTATCGAGGCGGTTATCTCAGCCTTCGATCTCGATCAGGATTTCGCCCGGGTTGACCCGGTCGCCCTTGGCAACGTGAATGGCAGTGACCTTGCCGGCAATCGCAGCCTGGACTTCGGTTTCCATCTTCATTGCTTCGGTAATCAGTACAGCCTGGCCAGCCTTGACGGTGTCGCCTTCCTTGACCAGTACATCAACGATGTTGCCCGGCATGGTGGTGCTGACATGGCCAGGGGCCGAAGCCTGCTTGCGCTTGCTGCTGCCACCGCTGACGAATTCGTTGAGCGGTTCGAACACCACTTCTTCCGGCATGCCGTCGATGGACAGGTAGAAGTGACGCTTGCCTTCAGCCTTGACGCCGACACCCGTGATGTCGACGCGGTAGGTCTCGCCGTGAACGTCGATGACGAACTCGGTCGGCACACCTTCGCCGCCAGCCGAGGCCACGCTGCCTGCTTCCGGGATCGGCAGCAGCACTTCCGGGGTCAGGGTGCCGGCGGCACGCTCCTCAAGGAATTTGCGCCCGATGTCCGGGAACATGGCGAAGGTCAGCACGTCTTCTTCGGACTTGGCCAGCGCGCCGATGTCGGCACGCAGCTTGGTCATTTCCGGCTTGAGCAAGTCGGCGGGACGTACGTCGATTACCTCTTCACTGCCGATCGCCTGACGACGCAGTTTTTCGTTGACCACGCCCGGCGCCTTGCCGTAGCCGCCTTGCAGGTAGAGCTTCACTTCATTGGTGATGGTCTTGTAGCGCTCGCCGGCCAGCACGTTGAAGAACGCCTGGGTGCCGACGATCTGCGATGTCGGGGTCACCAGCGGCGGGAAGCCGAGGTCTTCACGCACGCGCGGGATTTCCGCCAGCACTTCGCCCATGCGGTTGAGCGCGCCCTGCTCTTTCAGCTGGTTGGCAAGATTGGAGATCATCCCGCCAGGCACCTGGTTGACTTGCACGCGGGTGTCGACGGCGGTGAACTCGCTTTCGAACTGGTGGTACTTCTTGCGCACGGCATAGAAGTACAGGCCGATCTCTTGCAGCAGTTCGAGGTTCAGACCGGTGTCGTACTCGGTGCCCTTGAGCGCCGCGACCATCGATTCAGTACCTGGATGGCTGGTGCCCGAAGCGAAGCTGGAGATTGCGGTGTCGATGTGATCGGCACCGTTCTCGATAGCCTTGAGCTGGCACATGGTCGCGAGGCCGGCAGTGTCATGCGAGTGGATGAACACTGGCAGCGACTGTTCGGCTTTCAATGCGCGAACCAGTTCACCGGTTGCATAAGGGGTCAGCAGACCGGCCATGTCCTTGATCGCCACCGAGTCGCAACCCATGGCTTCCATCTGCTTGGCCTGGGTAACGAACGCGTCGATGGTGTGCACCGGGCTGGTGGTGTACGCGATGGTGCCTTGGGCATGTTTGCCGGCAGCTTTCACCGCTTCGATGGCCACGCGCAGGTTACGCACGTCGTTCATCGCGTCGAAGATACGGAACACGTCGATGCCGTTGACCGCTGCCTTGGCGACGAAGGCCTTGACCACGTCGTCGCTGTAATGGCGGTAGCCCAGCAGGTTCTGCCCACGCAGGAGCATTTGCAGACGGGTGTTAGGCAACGCCGCGCGCAGTTGGCGCAGACGCTCCCACGGATCTTCCTTGAGGAAGCGGACGCAGGCGTCGAACGTCGCGCCGCCCCAGCACTCCAGCGACCAGTAGCCGACTTTGTCGAGCTTGTCGCAGATCGGCAGCATGTCTTCGGTGCGCATGCGGGTGGCGAGCAGCGATTGGTGAGCGTCGCGCAGGATGGTGTCGGTGACAAAGATCTTCTTGGACATTGTTGTATTCCTCACAGGCCTGCGTGGGCGGCGATGGCGGCGGCGATGGCCAGGGCCAGCTCTTCGGGTTTGCGCTTGATCGAGTAGTTGGTCAGTTCAGGGTGGCTTTCAACGAAGCTGGTATTGAACTGGCCGCTGCGGAATTCCGGGTTGCGCAGGATTTCCTGGTAGTACGCGGCGGTGGTCTTCACGCCTTGCAGACGCATGTCGTCGAGGGCGCGCAGCCCACGGTCCATCGCCTCTTCCCAGGTCAGGGCCCACACAACCAGCTTCAGGCACATCGAGTCGTAGAACGGCGGGATGGTGTAACCGGTGTAGATCGCCGTGTCGGTGCGCACGCCGGGACCACCGGGGGCGTAGTAACGGGTGATCTTGCCGAAGCTCGGCAGGAAGTTGTTTTTCGGGTCTTCGGCGTTGATGCGGAACTGCAACGCGAAACCACGGTGCTGGATGTCTTCCTGTTTCACCGACAGCGGCAGGCCGGAGGCGATGCGGATCTGTTCGCGGACGATGTCGATCCCGGTGATTTCTTCGGTGATCGTGTGTTCGACCTGCACCCGGGTGTTCATCTCCATGAAGTACACCTCGCCCTCGGCGAGCAGGAACTCCACGGTGCCGGCGTTCTCGTAACCCACGGCCTTGGCCGCACGCACCGACAGGTCGCCGATATAGGCGCGCTGTTCCGGGGTCAGTTGCGGGCTCGGAGCGATTTCGATCAGCTTCTGGTTGCGGCGCTGAATCGAGCAGTCACGCTCGAACAGGTGCACGACGTTGCCGAAGCTGTCGCCGAGAATCTGCGCTTCGATGTGTTTCGGATTGACGATGCACTTTTCCAGGAACACTTCCGCCGAACCGAAGGCCTTGGTCGCTTCGGAAATGACCCGGGGGAAGTTCTGTTCGAGTTCTTCGCGGCTGTTGCAGCGACGGATGCCGCGACCGCCACCACCGGAGGTGGCCTTGAGCATCACCGGGTAACCGATACGGTCGCCTTCTGTCAGCGCTTCGGCGATGTCCGCGACGTTGCCTTCGGTGCCCGGAGTAACCGGCACGCCAGCCTTGATCATGCTGCGGCGGGCTTCGGTCTTGTCGCCCATGCGGCGAATCACTTCAGCCGATGGACCGATGAATTTGATTCCGCGTTCGGCGCAGATGTCCGCCAGCTCGGGGTTTTCCGAAAGGAAACCGTAACCCGGGTGCAGTGCATCGCAGCCGGTTTCCACCGCCAGGTTCACCAGCTTGCGCGGGTTCAGGTAACCGGCCAGTGGCTCGGCACCAATGCTGTGGGCCTCGTCCGCACGCTTCACATGCAAGGCATGCCGGTCGGCGTCGGAAAAAATCGCAACCGAGCGAATGCCCATTTCGGCGCAGGCTCGCACGATTCGTACGGCAATCTCACCACGGTTGGCGATCAGGATCTTTGTTATCACTTGGAGGTTCCCTTGAGCCGGTGGCATCACGACCTGCTAGACCCAGGTCGACGCGTGACCAAATGTTTCAATCTGGTCGCGTCTTCACACTAGCGCCCACAAGGGATTAACAAAAATGAATAATTATTGGGTCAGGCATAAGCAAAGACTTATAGTTAAACCATCAGCCGCCGGCCAGAGCCTATAAAAAATGCGTAAGTCCTTGATGCGTATGACATTGCGTCAATTGCAGATCTTCAACGAAGTGTGTGATTTACGCTCTTACAGCCGCGCAGCCGAGGAAATGTCTCTCACGCAACCGGCCGTCAGCCTACAGATTCGTCAGCT
Source organism: Pseudomonas sp. NPDC087346 (assembly GCF_044744235.1). NCBI lineage: Bacteria > Pseudomonadati > Pseudomonadota > Gammaproteobacteria > Pseudomonadales > Pseudomonadaceae > Pseudomonas > Pseudomonas sp. NPDC087346. The sequence goes on along the minus strand of NZ_JBIUXX010000013.1, from coordinate 77,579 downwards.
GGAAGAGCTGATCGGCCAGCCATTGTTCGATTACGTCGGCAAAAAACTCTACATGACCGAAGCCGCTGAGGCACTCCAACGCGCCAGCCGGGACATTTTCGGGCGTCTGGAAAACCTCGATATGCAACTGTCGGACATGCAGGGATCGCTGCAGGGACAATTGAAGCTGGCAGTTGAATCCAGCGCCAAATATTTTGTGCCGCACCTGTTCGCCGCCTTCAAGCGCCAGCACCCGGAAGTGAATCTGCAACTGACCGTGGTCAATCGCGGCCAAGTGATCCGCCGCCTCTCCGACAACCGCGATGATCTGGTGATCATGTCGATGGTCCCGCAGGACATGGGCCTGGAATTCTTGCCTTTCCTTAACAACCCGATTGTCGCCGTCGCCCCACCGGATCATCCGTTGGCGCACATGGGCCCGCTGCGTTTACAGGATCTGGAACCCTATACGCTGCTGATCCGCGAACCCGGCTCGGGTTCTCGACTGGCGTGCGAAGAGTATTTCAAAGAGAAGCGCGTGCACTTCACCCAGACCCAGGAAGTGGCATCCGCCGAAGCTCAGCGCGAGTGCGTATTGGCAGGTCTGGGCCTGGCGCTGTTGACGCGCCATGCCCTGAACCTGGAGCTGGCGACCGGCGGACTGGTGGAGTTGCCGGTCGAGGAATTGCCGCTGCTGCGCAGTTGGTGTCTGGTTCAGGCCAAGGCCAAACGCCTGTCACCGGTGGCGCACGCCTTCCTGGCGTTTATCCGCAGCGAACGGACGCAGATCAGCGCGCTGGTTGAGCGCTTCGACGGGAAGCTGCGGGTGCTGCCTGCCAGTGATTGATGTCCGGGAAGTCGACGATTTCGGCCTGAAGCTGGCGAAGTTCGAAGCGATCTTCGATAGCTCGGCGGAATTCCATGCGGCGCTGGTCTTCCTGCTGACGACGGGTTTTCGCGGCGCTGTTGCGTTCTTCGTAAGGCTGAGCCATTTCGAGTCTCCCAAGGCGATTACGGGAGTTTCACGATAGGCGCGAGGGATGACGGTTTGGCGGCTTGGACGTTACAGACAGATGAAACTTGCGGATGGTTGCGGTGTTTTCATAGATGCCATCGCGAGCAGGCTCGCTCCCACATTTGATCCCGATAAGACACAGAGTTTGTGTTCACCGCGACCCCCTGTGGGAGCGAGCCTGCTCGCGATTAAGGTCGGAACGACCTTACGATGACTTTAGTCATCAAGGGCTTTCGCGGCTTTTGGCGACAACCGCAAGCTGCGCAGACTGCGCTTCACGCTCTTGAGGTGGTTGACCAGGCTCGGCCCACGCGCCATGGCTACGCCCATCGCCAGCACATCGATCACCACCAGATGGGCGATACGCGAAGTCAGCGGCGTGTAGATTTCAGTGTCTTCATGCACATCGATCGCCAGATTGACCGTCGACAGCTCAGCCAACGGCGTCTGGCTCGGGCACAAGGTAATCAACGATGCACCGCTCTCGCGCACCAGGTTGGCGGTGATCAGCAGATCCTTGGAGCGGCCGGACTGGGAAATGCAGATCGCCACATCGGTCGGCTTCAAGGTTACGGCCGACATCGCCTGCATGTGCGGATCGGAATACGCCGCTGCGGTCAGCAGCAAACGGAAGAATTTATGCTGCGCATCCGCCGCCACCGCGCCCGACGCACCAAAGCCGTAGAACTCGACGCGTTGCGCTTGCGACATCAGCGTCACCGCGCGCTGCAATTCCACCGGATCGAGCTTCTCGCGAACCTCCATCAGCGTGTGCAGGGTGGTGTCGAAAATCTTCAGACTGTAGTCGGCGACGGAGTCGTCTTCGTGGATCGCGAACTGGCCGAAGCTGGCACCGGCGGCCAGGCTCTGGGCCAATTTGAGTTTCAGATCCTGAAAACCGGAGCAACCGATGGCGCGGCAAAAACGCACGATGGTCGGCTCACTGATGCCAACGCTGTGGGCCAGGTCGGCCATGGAACTGTGCATCACCGCCGCAGGGTCAAGCAGCACGTGGTCGGCGACCTTGAGCTCCGACTTGCGTAACAGGTGACGTGACTGGGCAATGTGTTGCAGCAGATTCAAGGGGCTGGACTCTTGTTGTGGGCAGGACTGTTTATGGGCAGACGCCAAGGATGTAGCAAGCTTGTAGTTATACTACATGAATTGTCTTTTTGCCTGCTCAATGCGTAACTCGATGCCCCCGTATCAGGCGCGATGCACTGCATGTAGCCCTTAAAACGGGTTTTCCTGTTCACGCAGAAGCCTGGCCAACGCAATGGCCTCGACCGGGCGACTGATCAGATAGCCCTGCACTTCATCGCAACACTCGGCGCGCAAGAACTCCAGCTGATCCTCGCGTTCGACGCCCTCGGCCACCACTTTCAGCGACAGCCCATGCGCCATGGCAATGATCGCCCGGGTGATCGCCGCATCCTCACTGCCCTGCCCCAGACCGCGAATGAATGCCTGATCGATCTTTACGTAATCCACCGGGATGCGCTTGAGATAACTCAACGACGAGTAGCCGGTGCCGAAGTCGTCAATCGCCAGCTTCACCCCGAGGTCGCGCAGTTGCTGGAAGGTCGCGATGATGTGTTCGACGCTGTCGAGCAACTGGCTTTCGGTGAGTTCCAGCTCCAGACAGTGCGGCGCCAGGCCGGTTTCTTCCAGTACCTGACGCACCAGACTGACCAGTTTGCCCTGACGCAATTGATGCACCGACAGGTTCACCGAAACCCGAATCGGTGCCAGACCCTGACGCTGCCATTCGCACGCCTGCCAGCAGGCCTGACGCAGCACGAATTCACCGATAGGGCCGATCAGCCCGGTCTCCTCCGCCAGCCCGATAAAGTCCCCCGGCGGCACCCGGCCCATGGTCGGATGATCCCAGCGCACCAGAGCTTCCGCCGCATTCAGGCGGCCGGTCTCCAGGCACAGTTTCGGCTGGTAGTACACGTTCAACTGCTTTTCATCGATGGCTTTGCGCAGCTGATTTTCCAGCTGCAAGCGCTCAAGCGTGCTGGCCTGCAAGCTCTCGGTGTAGAACTGGAAGTTGTTCCCGCCCAGATGCTTGGCGTGCTGCATGGCCATGTTCGACTGGCTGACCAGTGCGGAAATTTCCCGAGCGTTGTCCGGCAACATACTGATGCCCATCGAGGCACTGACCACCAGTTCATGCCCTTCAACTGTCAGCGGCAAGCGCAGCTTGGCCGACAGCCGCGTCGCCACCCGCGCTAGACTCGACAAGTTGCCGTACGCATCGAACAGCACGGCAAACTCATCGCCGGACAATCTGGCGATGGTGTCGGCCTCCGGCAAAGCGTTGACCAGCCGTCGAGACATTTTCTGCAGCAACTGATCCGCAACTTCGTGACCGAGGCTGTCGTTGAGCAACTTGAACCGATCAAGGTTGATGTGCAGCAACGCCAGACTGCGCCGCCCGCCCTGGCGCACACGCTGATGGGCTTCATGCAGACGCTCGCGAAACAGCGAGCGATTCGCCAGCCCGGTCAGTTCATCGTAATGCGTCAGATAGCGCATGCGCTCTTCGGATTCGCGGCGGGCCGAAAGATCGGCGAAGAAGCCTACGATATGACTGACGTTTCCCCGACTATCGCGCACAGCGTTCAATTGCAGCCATTGCGGATAAAGCTCGCCATTCTTGCGGGTTTCAACCAGTTCGCCCTGCCAACTGCCATGCTGCTCCAGCTCATGGCGGATCGCGACGTAATGGCGGCGCGCATCGCGGCTGCACGGCAACTCGACAACGTTGCGCCCGAGCATGTCATCAATGTCATAACCGGTGACCCGGCTGAACGCTTGATTGATCGCGATCAGCGCGTAATCAGGGTCAAGAATCACAATGCCTTCGCTGGCCGCTTCAAACACCGTTGCCGCCAGTTGCCGTTGCTGTTCGAGGTTTTTGCTGGCGCTGATATCGCGCCGGGTGCCGACCATGCGGATCACCCGCCCGCTTTCGCTACGCTCCACCGCACGCCCACGGTCTTCGATCCAGACCCAATGACCGTCGCCGTGACGCACGCGGTATTCGATCTGATAGTCCTCGGTGCGGCCCTTCAGATGTTCGATCAGCGCATGCTTGAGCGCCGGCACGTCTTCCGAATGCAGTCGTGGCTTGAGGTCGCGCAGGATCGCCGTGACGTATTCCGGGGCGAGGCCGAACAGTTCCTGAATCTGCGTGTGATGGACTTCGTCGGTTTGCAGGTTCCAGTCCCACAAGCCCAGTTCGCTGGCCTTCAACGCGAGCGCCAGCCGCGCCTCGCTTTTGCTCAGGGCCTGATTGGCGACGTCCAGTTCGCGACTGCGCTGGGCAACGCGGTCTTCCAGCGCGACTTGCGCCTCGCGCAGCTTGCCCTCGGCACAGCGGCGATGCTCGATCTCTTTGGCCAGCTCTTTATTGAGCTGGTCGCTGCGGGCCTGGGCTTGTTGCAAATGTTCGATCAGGTGCTGATTCTGGAAGCGTCGCAGCAAACCACGATCGATCAGACGATTGACCTGCCACGCCACCACGCTCAACGATCCGAGCAGGATCAGTCCCAGCCAGCCCCAGCCACGCGCCAGTTCGTCGCCACCCCAGAACAGATAACCGATGGCCGGCAGCAGACACGGCAAAGTAAAGGACAGAAAGGCCGGCAGGCTCACCGCGTAGGCAACACTCGCCGACAAGGTCGCGGCGCCGATCAGGCCGAACACCCAGGCTTGCTGTATGAAATTGTCGGCGGGCACCAGGGCGATGCCGGCGCCGGCCAGCGTCAGGCCGGTCATAGTCGAACCGAGCAGGAACATCCGGCCCCAGATTGGCTGAGCCTGGCGATTGGGGATCGCCGAATCGAACGCGGCGACCTGAATCACCCGTAACGCCACCAGCGACAGCAACCACACCAGCCAGATGCTGACCACGAAGTAGCGCTGCGGGCTCCAGAGCAAACCGGCGCAGACCAGACCATTGATCAACATGAAAAGAGTGGGCAACAACGAGCCTTGATACAACAGGCGCGTGCGCTCGACCGCCATCTCCATGGCGTAATGCTTGCGGATAACCCGGGGTTCCACAGAGGGGCCCGACAGTTCGGAGCTGAGGGTCATGGGCAACGTTCTTGTTCTTATAAGGGGGGCGTGCGCCCGAAACGTGGACGGAGCATACACAAGCCAACCCACTTGCCAAACTGCTCCAGATCATAATTTCACCGAAACTTTTCGCCTCCAAGACACCGACAAAACCCGCGGAGCCAGACGGGCTGACGCCTTCAGCCAGTGACCGACCGGTCGTCATTGGCAGGACTTTCATCGGCTAATGCAAAGCTCGGTTTGCCCGGGCTGGCGGCGCACCCTAGAATGCGCCGATGCGCGATGATCTCTCCCTTCTGCTGAACTCTCTCAACGATGCCCAACGCCAGGCCGTAGCGGCCCCCGTTGGCCGTCAGTTGGTCCTGGCCGGTGCTGGCTCCGGTAAAACCCGAGTGCTGGTGCACCGTATCGCCTGGTTGATCCAGGTCGAAAACGCCTCGCCCCACTCCATTCTGTCGGTGACCTTCACCAACAAGGCCGCTGCCGAGATGCGTCACCGCATCGAGCAGTTGATGGGTATTAACCCGGCCGGCATGTGGGTCGGTACCTTCCACGGCCTGGCACACCGCTTGCTGCGTGCCCATTGGCAGGAAGCCGGCCTGAGCCAGACCTTCCAGATTCTCGACAGCGATGACCAGCAGCGTCTGGTCAAGCGGGTGATCCGCGAGCTGGGGCTCGATGAGCAACGCTGGCCGGCCCGTCAGGCGCAGTGGTTTATCAACGGGCAGAAAGACGAAGGTCTGCGCCCGAAACACATTCAGGCCAGCGGTGATCTATACCTGGCCACCATGCGCAGCATTTATGAAGCCTACGAGGCTGCCTGTCTGCGCGCCGGCGTTATCGACTTCTCCGAACTGCTGCTGCGTGCTCTCGACCTGTGGCGCGACCATCCAGGTCTGCTGGCGCATTATCAGAAGCGTTTCCGGCACATTCTGGTGGACGAGTTCCAGGACACCAACGCCGTGCAGTACGCCTGGTTGCGTCTGCTTGGTCATGGCGGCGACAGCCTGATGGTGGTCGGCGACGACGACCAGTCGATCTACGGCTGGCGCGGCGCGAAAATCGAGAACATCCACCAGTACTCCGCCGACTTCCCGGACGCCGAGACCATTCGTCTGGAGCAGAACTACCGCTCCACCGCCGGCATCCTCAAAGCGGCCAACGCCCTGATCGCCAACAACACCGGACGTCTCGGTAAAGAGCTGTGGACCGATGGCGGCGACGGCGAAGCGATCAACCTGTACGCCGCGTTCAATGAACACGACGAAGCACGCTACGTTGTCGAAACCATCGAAAGTGCGCTGAAAACCGGCCTGGCTCGCAGCGATATCGCGATTCTGTACCGCTCCAACGCCCAATCGCGCGTTTTGGAAGAAGCCTTGCTGCGCGAACGCATTCCGTACCGCATCTACGGCGGCCAACGCTTCTTCGAGCGTGCGGAAATCAAAAACGCCATGGCCTACCTGCGCTTGCTGGAAGGTCGCGGCAACGACGCGGCACTGGAGCGGGTGATCAACGTTCCGGCACGCGGCATCGGCGAGAAAACCGTCGAAGCGATCCGCGAACATGCACGCCACAGCGATGTGTCGATGTGGGAAGCCATGCGTCTGCTGGTCGCCAACAAAGGTCTGACCGGCCGCGCGGCTGGCGCCCTCGGTGCCTTTATCGAGCTGATCGAAAACCTCGCCGCCAAGTGCGCCGAGATGCCGTTGCACCTGATGACCCAGACCGTCATCGAGCAATCCGGCCTGATCGCTTATCACGAAGCGGAAAAAGGCGAGAAAGGTCAGGCCCGGGTAGAAAACCTTGAGGAACTGGTCAGCGCCGCACGCAACTTCGAAAACACCGAGGAAGACGAAGAACTGACGCCATTGGCAGCGTTCCTCGGCCACGCTTCGCTGGAGGCTGGCGACACTCAGGCCGACGAACACGAAGACAGCATTCAGTTGATGACGCTGCACAGCGCCAAAGGCCTGGAATTCCCTTACGTGTTCCTGGTGGGCATGGAAGAAGGCCTGTTCCCGCACAAGATGAGCCTGGAAGAACCGGGTCGTCTTGAAGAGGAACGGCGTCTGGCTTACGTCGGCATCACCCGGGCGATGCAAAATCTGGTGATGACCTATGCTGAGACCCGACGCCTGTACGGCAGCGAAACCTACAACAAGGTCTCGCGTTTCGTACGAGAAGTGCCAAAAGGTCTGATTCAGGAAGTGCGTCTGTCGAACAGCGTCAGCCGACCGTTCGGCGGCAATCAGTCGATGAGTGGCAGCAACCTGTTCAGCGGCAGCGAGATTCCGGAAACCGGCTTCAGCCTTGGTCAGGCTGTGCGGCATTCGATCTTCGGTGAAGGGGTGATCCTCAACTTCGAAGGTGCGGGAGCGCAGGCGCGGGTGCAGGTGAACTTCAGCGAAGGCAGCAAGTGGTTGATGCTCGGTTACGCGAAGCTGGAAGCCATTTAAAGCCTTACCCGATTGCGTTTCTGTAGGAGTGAGCCTGCTCGCGATGGTGGAGGGTCAGACGACAATATGTTGAATGACCGATGGATATCGCGAGCAGGCTCACTCCTACAGGGTTTGGCGCTGGATTATCAGAAAGGATAAACGCATGGGCTCAGGCTTCTTTTCTTCCTGGACATTCTGGGCACTGCTTTCAGCCACATTCGCCGCGCTGACGGCGATCTTCGCCAAAGTCGGCATCGAAAACGTCAATTCCGACTTTGCCACTCTGCTGCGCACCATCGTGGTATTGGTCAGCCTGGCCTTGATTTTGTACGCCACGGGCCAATATCAGTCATTGGGATCGATCTCCGCCAAGAGCTACCTGTTCCTGCTGTTGTCCGGTCTGGGCACAGGCGCGTCGTGGCTGTGCTACTTCCGCGCACTGAAAGTCGGCCCGGCCTCGCTGGTCGCTCCGGTCGACAAACTCAGCGTGGTGCTGGTGGCGGTGCTCGGCGTGGTCCTGCTGGGCGAAAAACTCGACCTGCGCCAATGGGGCGGCATCGGCCTGATCACGGCCGGTGTGGTGATGCTGGCGTTTCGTCGCTAAGCACCTGTCTCACTAAACCTGTCCGGTTTTCCTACAGACAAAAGTACATGGCCTTATTGCTTCGACGGAGCTGAACGTAACCTGTCAGGCAAAAGCCCGAAACACTCTCTCGCTAGCCAGTAACACTTCAGCTGTGCAACATGGCGCGCGTGTCTCCACAAACGGGAATTCCCTTTATGAAACGTTTTCTTAGCATCGCCATGGCGTTGTGCATCGGCCTGACGATGAGCCTCGACGCCAACGCCAAGCGCTTTGGTGGTGGCAAAAGCGCCGGCGCTGCGCCGTCGCACCAGACCAGCCAGATGGCTCCTTCTTCTCCAGGCATGGGCGGCGCTGCGGCGACCGCTGGTGCTGCCGGTGCCGCTGGCGCCGCGGCCAAGGCCGGCGGTGCTTCGCGCTGGCTCGGCCCTCTGGCCGGCATCGCCGCCGGTGGCCTGCTCGCTTCCATGTTCATGGGCGGCGGCTTCCAGGGCATGCAGATCTTCGACATCCTGATCATGGCTGTGATCGCGTTCGTGATCTTCCGCTTCATCGCCGCTCGTCGACGCAAGCAGCAGGAGCACATGGCTCCGGCTGGCGCGCCGATGCAGCGTGAAGTGTTCGAACAGAAGCCAGCGGCAATGGGTTCGATCTTCGGTGGTTCGGCTGCACCTGCTGCCGCCCGTCCGGTGATCAACGCGCCGGCCTGGTTCAACGAACACAGCTTCCTTGAAGCTGCACGCAGCCACTTCCAGTCGCTGCAGCAGCACTGGGATGCCAACGAAATGGACAAGATTGCCGAGTTCGTGACCCCGCAAATGCTCGAGTTCCTCAAGCGTGAGCGTGCTGAACTGGGTGATGCGTTCCAGTCGACCTTCATCGACAACCTCCAGGTACAACTGGATGGCGTGGATGATCGCGCAGACAAGACCATCGCCACCCTGACCTTCAGCGGCGTGTCGAAAAACTCGCGTTTCGACCAGGGCGAAGTGTTCAGCGAAAGCTGGAACATGGAACGTCCGCAGGGCGACAACCAGCCTTGGCTGGTCGCCGGTATCCGCCAGAACGGCTGATACTCCCTGCGTTAAGCATGCAGTAACGAAAACCCCGGACTCGTCCGGGGTTTTTCTATTTCGCAGTTGCATCTATAGCGAGCTACTGTATAAACCGCCCCATATAAACCGCGCCATACAAGCAAGAGGATCCCGGACGTGGAAGAAATTATCGAACAATTGCGCGAAGCCAACGAACCCGTACCGGTTCCGCTGGAGTTGCCTGACGAAGACCAACTGGTGGAAATCGAAGAACAACTGTTCATCGATATCCCGTTCGTCTTCAGAGAATTCCTGCTGACCGTGAGCGACGTGGTCTACGGCAGCCTGGAGCCGGTGACCGTCACCGACCCGCAATCGCACACCTATCTGCCGGACGTTGCCGCCAACGCCTGGGATGCCGGCGTCGACCGCAGCCTGATTCCGATCTGCCAGGACGGCGACGACTACTACTGCGTCGAAGAAGACGGCACCGTGGTGTTGTGGCAGGCCGAAGAAGAGCTGATTGCCGAAGAAACCTGGGAATCGGTATGGCACTGGGCGCGGGACGTCTGGCTGGAAAGCTGATCGACCCAACGCCCCGGGTGGTCAGTGCCCCGACGACTCCTTGTGGTTGTCGAGGGTTTCGAGCAAGGCCACCTGCATCCGCGTGTGCACCCGGATGAACCAGCGCCACAGCACGGCGGCCACGGCGGCCGCGACCACGGCGATCAGCACCAGCAACTTGTTGGTCGGCAAAATACTGGCCGACAAGGCTGCCAGCAGCAGGAAAATCACCAGCAGCGAGAGAATCGGGATCACTTCGGCGATCACCCGGCGCACTCGCTGTGTGTGACGCCCGGCCATCTCCGGCTTCACGCCCATCTCCGCCAGCAACATCGACAGCGCCTTGAGCTTGCGATAGGCGGCGATCAGGAACGGTAGCGACAGCAACAGCGCGCCGCCCCAGATCAGCGCTTTCTGCCAACTCGGATCGCTGATCCAGTCCTGCATCCAGATCGAAAGTCGCCCGGCAAAGAATGCGCCGGTAAAAAATATCGCGATCACCAGCGCCAGATTGACCCCGACCTGCAGCAGAATCCGCCGGATCATCGACGCCAGCATCGCGCCCTCGCCCTGCGGCTGGATACTGCGCAGCCATTCGCCATACATGCCGAACACCCGCCCGAGACGTTGAGGCATGGCGGCAGACAGCTTGATCGACAGCGGGTCGGCAGCGCGAATCAGGTAAGGCGTCAGCAGCGTAGTAATCACCGAAACCGCCACCGCTACCGGATAGAGGAAGTTGCTGGTGACCTGCAAGGTCATGCCCAACGCGGCGATGATGAAGGAAAATTCGCCAATCTGTGACAGACCCATGCCAACGCGCAGTGAGGTGCGTCCGTCATTGCCGGCGATAAATGCCCCGAGGCCGCAGGACAACATCTTGCCCAGCACCACGGCCACGGTGATCACCGCAATCGGCCACGCGTATTGCAGAAGAATCAGCGGGTCGAGCATCAGGCCGATGGCGACGAAGAAGATTGCGCTGAACAGGTCGCGAACCGGTTCGATCAGACGCTCGATTTTCAGCAATTGCCGCGACTCGGCCATGATCGCACCGATCAGGAATGCGCCGAGCACCATGCTGTATTCAAGCTTGACCACCAGCAGACAGAAGCCGAAACACAGGCCAAGTACGGTGATCAGCAGCATCTCATTGCTTTCGAATTTGGCCACGTAGGCCAGCAGCCGTGGCACCAGCAGGATGCCGATCACCAGCGCGACGATCATGAACAACGACAGTTTGCCGACCGTGGAAAACACCTCGCCGGAACTCACCGTGCCGCTGACCGCGATGCTCGACAGCAAGGCGATGATGCCGATGCCGAGGATGTCTTCGACGATCAGCACGCCGAAGATCAATTGGGCAAAGCGCTCGTTCTTCATCTTCAGATCGTTGAGCGCCTTGACGATGATGGTGGTCGAGGAGATCGCCAGAATTGCGCCGAGGAACAGCGAGTCCATGGTGTTCCAGTCGAACCAGCGGCCGATCTCGTAGCCGATCCAGATCATCAGCACGATTTCCAGGAACGCCGCGATAAACGCCGTGGCACCGACCTTGAACAGCTTGCGCAGGCTGAACTCCAGCCCGAGGCAGAACATCAGGAATATCACCCCCAGCTCGGCGAGGGTCTTGATCGTCTCTTCATCATGGATCAGGCCGAATGGCGGCGTGTGCGGGCCAATGATGAAACCGGCGACGATGTAGCCGAGCACCACCGGCTGCTTGAAACGGTGAAACAGTACGGTCACCACACCCGCGACCAACATGATCACTGCCAGATCCTGAATAAAGCTGATGGCATGCATGGCGTGGGCTCCTTGAATGAATGGCTCGCGGGCAGACGTCAGAAAAGTCTGGGCGAGCGGGGTAAAAAACCGCTTTGGGTGTAGGAATTACCCTTGGGCAAGGGCTTTTGCAGGGTAACACCGCGACTTCCGGCTGAAAGGCGGTGCAATATATGGAAACAGATCGATCCCGGCGTGACGGCAACCTGTCGCCTGGCGTCCCGATAACGGTGGTTTTGAAAAGCGACCAGGCACCCGCAGAGGTGCTTCCAGCAACCCAGCCTTGACCCGTGAGAACGTTATGGAACCCGGAAACGCCCAGCTGTCGATGACGGTACTGATGACCCCCGACATGGCCAATTTCTCAGGCAATGTCCACGGCGGCACCCTGCTCAAATACCTCGACGAAGTGGCCTACGCTTGCGCCAGCCGTTATGCCGGTCGCTACGTGGTGACGCTGTCGGTGGATCAGGTGATTTTCCGCGAGCCGATTCATGTCGGCGAACTGGTGACCTTCCTCGCGTCGGTCAACTACACCGGCAATACCTCGATGGAAGTCGGCATCAAAGTGGTGACCGAGAACATCCGCGAGCGCTCGGTGCGCCACACCAACAGTTGCTTCTTCACCATGGTTGCGGTCGATGATCAGCGCAAACCGGCCGCCGTCCCGCCGCTGCAACCGCAGAACAGCGAAGACAAACGCCGCTACATGCAGGCCCAGCAGCGCCGGCAGATTCGTCAGGAGCTGGAAAAGCGCTATCAGGAGATCAAGGGCGACGCCTGAGATCAAAAGCAAAAGATCGCAGCGTTCCGCAGCTCCTACAGGGTTTAGATTCCCATGTAGGAGCTGCGGAACGCTGCGATCTTTTCGCTTTAAAAGGGTTACAAGCTGATCGCTGTGGCCTCGAACTTCACCCGAGGATGCGCAATCCGGTCCTGCGCCCGCACCAGTTGCAACTCGTAACTGGCACACGCCTGGGTTTCCAGCAGCACTTCGTGCACCGCAGCAGCGGTAAATTCAAACGCCGCCACCAGGCTGTCACCCAGCAGTACCCGCGCGAGGAACAGTCCGGACGTCAGATCACCCACACCCACCGGTTGACGCGGAAACGCCAACAGCGGACGGCGCAGATGCCAGCTCTCGTCGGCGGTCACCAACAACATCTCGAAAACGTCGGACGGTTTGCCCGGATAGTCCAGATGCTTGACCAACACTGCTTTCGGCCCGCGCACCAGCAATGAACGCGCCATGGCCAGGCAGTCGAACAGCGAACTTGGCTTGCGCCCGCAGAAGCTGTCCAGCTCCAGTTGGTTCGGGCACATGAAGTCCGCCACCGCAGCCGCTTCTTCTAGCAGGAAATCGCTGACTTCGGTCGGCACACTGCAACCTTTCTCCGGATGGCCCATCACCGGGTCGCACAGATACAAAGCCTTGGGATTGACCGACTTGATCCGCGCCACGCCGCTGAGAATCGCCCGTCCCTGCGCCGCGCTGCCCAGATAACCGGACAGCACCGCGTCGCAGTTGCCCAGCTCGCCAATCGCAGCGATGCCTTCGACCAGTTCGGGAATCAGGTGCGGCGACAGCACTTCGCCCGCCCATTGGCCATATTGGGTGTGATTGGAGAACTGCACCGTGTTGAGCGGCCAGACGTTCACCCCGACCCGCTGCATCGGAAAGACCGCAGCGCTGTTGCCGGCGTGGCCAAACACCACATGGGACTGAATGGCGAGCAGATGAGGTGTACGTTTCATTCGGGTTTTTCCGTAAAACGATTGAAATTCAAGCCGCGCAGTATGCGACGAAACGCAGCCTGTACGACAGACCGGCGACGCAGTTAAGCTGACGCTATCTTTTGGAGTTCCTTGTTGATGCTGACCCTCGAAAACATTTTCGTGCTGATGCTGTTCGCCGCTGCCGGCGCGTGGCTTTGGCACAACCACGGCTTGCGCGAGCGGGCGCTGGAGCGGGTCAAACAGCACTGTCTGAACGTGCGCGTCGAGTTGCTCGACGGCAACGTTGCGCTGAAGAAGATCGGTTTCATCAAGGATGCCAGCGGTCGTCGGCGCCTGGCCCGGGTGTACAACTTCGAGTTCACCGTGACCGGCGAAACCCGTCACAACGGCACCATCACCCAGTTCGGCGCCCATAGCGCGCAGATCGAACTGGCGCCCTACCCGGCCCCGTTCGACGACACGCCACCTGTGGTCGAAGTCCAGAAGCCGCGAGCCGAAGTCATCGAGCTAAGCCAATGGCGCCAGGAACACACCAAATGGAAGCCGTAATTCGCTGCAGATTCACCCTGTAGGAGCTGCCGAAGGCTGCGATCTTTTGATCTTCAACCCATCCGACAGCCAGACATTGCCTTCTGTAGCGCCGCAACTTCCTGCGCCTCGCTGAAAATCAGCTCGATCCGCGAATCCTGCCGCCATTCACTTGCCTGCCAACTCAACTCAGCGTTATCCAAAGCATTGGCCGAAACCCAGCCGTCCGAGCTGTGGATAACCAGTTTCGCCCGCTGCCAGTCCAGCCCTTGCAGCCAATCTGCCATGCGCTGCTTGTCGAACACCTGACTCGGATGCCAACGCCAGCCAATGCTCCAACCGCCCTCCTGCGCCTGACTCAGGCAGATTGGCGCCGTCGGATCAGTCCAGATCGCCGGCATTTGCCCCAATCCTTTGGGAATGACCAACTTATCCACACCGAACGCCGCTTGCGCGGCCAATCCCGGTAACTCACTCAGGGGCAATTGCGCCTGCTGCGTCCAGATCAGCCTGACGGGCGGCAACTGATCGACGATTTTCTGCCGAGTCATGTGATCAAGATCATCGGCCTTGTTGAGCAGCAACAATCCCGCGCTGGCCAACGCGCCCTGTTGCGCTGCCGGCAACACCTTACCCGCCGCCAGCGCTTGGGCGTCCAGCACCAGCACGCAGGGCTGAACCGCGAGAACTCCGAGCCACGGCGCCTCGCTAAGTTGCTTGAGCAACTGTGCCGGATGTCCGAGCCCGGAAGGCTCGATAAACAAGCGGTGCGGTTTCGCCTTGCGCAGCAATCGCCCGAGACCGATCTGAAACGGCGCGCCATTCACGCAACACAGGCAGCCGCCGGCCACTTCGCCCAGTGCGATACCATCGGCATCGCGCGTCAGCAGCGCGGCGTCGAGGCCGATCTGGCCGAACTCATTGATCAGCACCGCCCAGCGCTCATCAGCCGGTCGCTGGGCCATAAGGTGGCGAATCAGGCTGGTCTTGCCGGCGCCCAATGGTCCGGCGATGACATGGGTAGGAATGTTCTGCAACATGGGCGCAAGTTTTCTGAGGAGGTCGAAGATGCGGTGGATGGGATGGTCGTTGCTGTTGATGCTGGTGTCGGGCGAAGCGCTGGCTCAGGCGTGCGTGGTGCATAGCCAGGCCGAGCGACTCGACGTGAAAGTCTGCCAGCAGAATCGCAACATCCCGGAGAAACTCTTCAGCGACGGCTTCTGCCAGCCCAATCTGGCCGGACAAAAAGTCGAAGTGCAATACGTCGACCAATGCCCGAGCGGCGCTTTCGGTGTGTGCAGCAACGCTCAAGTCGCCAATATGCCCTATCGCCAGGATATCCACTATTACGGCGTGGCCACCGACGCCGCGTATTTGCAGCCGTACTGCGAGAGCCAGAGCCACGGCAACTGGCTCAAGCCCTGAGACGTCAGCCGAGCCAGTCGAGGGTCAATATCAGCCGCCGCTCGCCGAGGGCCAGTTGTGGCGAGCGGTGGATCAGACCGAAGCCTTCATTGCCGTGCCACTTCTCGCCTTTCAATAGCGCCACGTCAGCGCTGACGAGTTGCTGGATTTGCTGCGCGTCTTGCGGCTCAGCGTTCGGCTGACCCAGTTGCTGGCGATCCATCGCGCCTTCCTTGAGCCATTCGCTGCCGATGCCGGCATAGGTGGTGATCAGCCGCACGGGCACATGATCGACGTGAAAACGCGGGCACATGGCCTTGTCCAGCACCCGCAGACGCAGGCCGATGCGTTTGGCGCCGAGCAGGCAGGCGAAGGCGCTGGTCAGCCATTTCAGATCGGCGATAAAGCCTTCATAACCTTCCAGATCGCAAAAGCCTGCGGCCAATCCTGTTAGATCGGGTTCAGCCTCTTCATCCGGTAATTCCAGGCACAACGATTCCGCCAAAGGCTCATTGAGCGACAACAACAAACTTGCGAACTCGGCGATGTGCAGCGGCAGTTGGCGCTGCCAAACGGCAAGGTTGATCGGGTCTTCAAGGATTCGCGCCAGTGCTTTGGGGGTCGGGCCCTGATGCTGATAGCGCGTCCGGGTTTGCTGGAGTTTCAGCGCAAGCATCAGGCGGCCTCTTCATGCCAAGGGCCGAACGGGTCCGGCAGCATTCGCCAGCCTTCTGCACCGATGGCCATTTCGGCATCGGTCAGCAGGCAGTCATCCAGTTCCTCGGCAAGCTGTAGGAAATCGATGTTCTGCCCAATAAACACCAACTCCTGACGGCAATCTCCGACGCTGGCGGTCCAGTTTTCCATGATCGCAGCGGTGCTTTCCTGATCTTCTGGCCATTGGTTTTTTGGCACAAACCGCCACCAGAGTCCGGCAAAACCATGGCGCATCAAGCCGCCTGCCTGAGACCAGCTACCGGCGTCGGTAGGCTTGCTCGCGAGCCAGAAGAACCCTTTGGAGCGCAGCAATTTGCCGTTCAACCACTGACGATCAATGAAGCTGAAAAAGCGTTGCGGATGGAACGGCCGGCGCGCGCGGTAAGCCGTGGATGCGATGCCGTACTCGGCGGTTTCCGGGATGTGTTCGCCGCGTAGCTCTTGTAGCCAGCCGGGGGCCTGGGCGGCTTTGTCGAAATCGAAGCGGCCGGTATTGAGGATTTTCTCCAGCGGCACCTCGCCCATCACCATCGGCACGATTTCGGCGGTGGCATTGAGGCGTTTGAGGATCGCCGTCAGCTCTTCGCGCTCGCTGCTGCTGATAAGGTCGATCTTGCTGATCAGCAGGACGTCGGCGAACTCGATTTGCTCGATCAGCAGATCGGTAATCGAACGTTCATCTTCCTCGCCAAGGGTTTCACCGCGAGAGGCGAGGCTTTCCGCAGCCTGGTAATCGAGCAGGAAGTTCATGCCGTCGACGACGGTGACCATGGTGTCGAGACGGGCGATATCGGAGAGGCTTTGCCCCTGTTCATCGCGAAAAGTGAAGGTCTCCGCTACCGGCAGCGGCTCGGAGATTCCGGTCGATTCAATCAGCAGGTAATCGAAGCGCCCATCACGGGCGAGCTTGCTGACCTCTTCAAGCAAGTCCTCGCGTAACGTACAGCAGATACAACCGTTACTCATTTCCACGAGTTTCTCTTCTGCACGGTTCAGGCTGACATCGCGCTGAACTTCGCTGCCATCGATATTGATCTCGCTCATATCGTTGACGATCACCGCCACACGCAAACCGTTTCTATTACGTAGTACGTAATTCAAAAGTGTACTTTTTCCGGCGCCGAGAAAGCCCGAAAGAACGGTCACAGGAAGCTGGGTAGACATGGGGTAATCCTCACGGTAGTAGCCGATCAACGCCCGAAATGGTGCGTTCGCGCAGCGCGTGGCGTTCTCTGGCTTCAAACGAGGTGCTCGCAGAAGTAGACGCTTGAAAATCGGCTGACTCAGGCTCAATTCAAATTGATGTTATAGTATAACAATATGAATATACCAGCCCCCTCTTGCCGTAGACGACAAAGAACAGGAAGCTGCACCTAATCTGCTCCTCAGGAAATGCGATGGAAAATGCGTTGAAATGCGCGGTATTGAGCCTTGCCCTGTTGAGCGCAGCCAACGCCTGGGCGCAAATTCCAGCCCTCGCCAACTGCACGCGCAGCGCTAATCTGCTGGCCTGTGTTGATGCCGAAGGCAACGCTTATAGCGTCAACACGGCCGGCAGCACGATTTACCTGCGGGGTTTCGACAAGAGCAGCCAGCGCTATTGGGCACAGACCAACAGCCGCTTCGGGCAACTGACGTTCTTCACTGGCATCGCCTCCGACGGGGAAGCCTGGGTCGGCTATACCCGTCGCGTCGGCTGGACCACGATCAATCGCTTCTCCAGTTCCGGTGGTAGCAGTGCCAAGTTCACTTGCAGCCGGATTACCGGCTGCTAGACCTGCGCTTTTTGCTGCTCCTGTTGCCAGGCCATGTAGCTATCGACAGGGGGATTCTTCTGGAAATAACGCTGCAATCCTTCAAACAATCCATCGGCGACAGCTTGTTGATGCCTCGCGGTAACCAGTCGCTGACTATCACGCACATTGGAAATGAAGCCTGTTTCCACCAAAATCGACGGTACATCTGGCGACTTCAGCACGGCAAAACCCGCCTGTTCCACACGTTTCTGATGCAGCGTGGTGATGCCCGCCAAGCTGCCCAATACCGTGCTGCCAAGCTGCAAACTTGCAGCGATGGTCGCATTCATCGACATGTCGAGAATGACTCCGGCGAGCATCGGGTCCTTATCCTTTAGATTGAGCAGACTGGTCGCGCCGAGCAGATCTGCGCCGTTCTCTCGCTGGGCCATAAAGCGTGCAGTCGCAGAAGTTGCGCCCCCCTCAGACAAGCAATAAACCGAGGCGCCGGAAGCGGTCAGACGCGGCGCCGCATCCGCATGCACCGAGATAAACATGTCGGCTTTGTGCTGACGGGCGATCTCCACACGCTTACGCAAGGGGACGAAGAAGTCATCGTTGCGTACCAGTTTGACGTCGAATCCCTTCTCTTTTTTCAGGCGTTTGGCGAGTAGTTGCGAGATAGACAGCACCACATCTTTCTCTCTTTCGCCCTTGGAGCCGACTGCACCAGGGTCTTTACCACCGTGCCCAGCGTCGACAACCACAATAATGTCGCGCTTCAGATGGCCCTTTGTCTCAAGTGTTTCACGTGGAACCATCGGTAAAACTGGCGTTTTGGCGCTTACCAGATCCAGCACCAGCCGGTGTCCTTGGCCGTCCTGCGGCGCCAAAAGGAAGCTGTTCAATAACACTGGACTGCCCAGATCGAGAACAATCCGCGTATCACCCTGGCCAAAATGTCCGGATCGAATCGAACGGATCACCGTGTTTTCCAGCGCCAGCTGACTGAAATCGCCACTCAAATTTGCGCCACTAAGATCAATGATCAGCCGTTCTGGAGCGCTTAGAGAAAAGGTTTTATAGCGAACGGGCCCGCTTAGATCGAACACCAAACGCAACTTGTCATCCGAACGCCAAAGCCGCGCATTTCGAATTTGCGTCGCCGAAACACTGAAAGGTAGAGCGAAGGCCGCGCTGGCCAGAATCAGATTAAGCAGATGGCGTCTGTGCATATGAAAGCCCGTTCATGAAAAAGGCATCGTGATTTGAATTGTTATAATGTAACATCAAATTCAATCAACACGATGGACTTGAACATGAATGCGCTGACACTTCCGGATATCGCCGCGCAGGCTGCTCGCCAAACGTTGCCACTCGAATGGGTGGGCATGTGCGGCATCGCTCTGCCTGTTTCACTGGAGGGCCAACGTGTCAGTGCGAAAGCCGATGCGGGGGTGAGTCTCAATGATGGTGAGGCGCGCGGCATTCATATGTCGCGTCTGTATCTGGCGCTGGAAGTGCTCGAAAGAGAAAACCTTTCACCGGCCCTGTTACGCAGAGTACTCCAGCAATTTCTCGACAGTCATGAAGGTTTATCTAACAACGCCTATCTGAATATTCACACCGATTTGCTGCTAAAAAGGCCTGCGCTGATCAGCCCATTGGCCGGTTGGAAAAGCTATCCGCTGAGCATCGCAGCAAGCCTGAAAAACCAGATGTTCCACGTGGAACTAAAAATCGACGTCGCTTATTCCTCTACCTGCCCCTGCTCCGCTGCATTGGCCCGGCAACTTATCCAAGCGCAATTCGTTGATGATTTCGCCAACAAGCCGCTGCAACACGCCGAGGTTTTAGCCTGGCTCGGTTCAACCAAAGGCATCGTCGCCACACCACACAGTCAACGCAGCAATGCCCAACTTCATATTCACCTCGACGAGTTTGTCGACGAACTGCCGCTGAGCGTCATCATCAACGACGCCGAAGCAGCGCTCGGCACCGCCGTGCAAACCGCAGTAAAACGAGCCGACGAGCAAGCGTTCGCCCTCGCCAATGGCCAGAACCTGATGTTCTGCGAAGACGCAGCACGTCGGCTCAATCTCGCCTTGCGCAGATCACCGGGGGTCAGTGCTTTCCACATACGAGTGATCCACGCCGAAAGTCTGCACGCCCATGATGCGGTCGCTGAAAGTCACTGGACTCGGGAGAGCGCATGATCCGCTGCCAAGCCTTGAGCTGGGGCGCACCCGGCCAGCCTCTGACCTCGCCCCTTACCCTGGAATTTGAAAGCGGCAGCCTGACCTCGATCATCGGTGCCAATGGCTGCGGTAAAAGCAGCCTGCTGAAAGTCATCGCCGGCCTGCAAAAACCTTTGGCGGGCAAAGTCACGTTGAGTGTTCCACGTCAGGGTGGATTGTCTTTTCTGCCACAACAGCAACACCTTGATCGCCAGTTCCCCATCAGCCTTGAAGAACTGGTCGCCGCAGGTTTCTGGGGACGCCGACTGTCGACAACACTGCGTGCGCAACGACTGAGCGCAGCAATGGAGAATTGGCATCTGAGCGGCCTCGAACAGCGACCATTGATGGCGCTGTCCGGCGGTGAACTGCAACGCGCCCTGCTCGCTCGTTTAAGCCTTGCCGACACACCCGTGCTGTTGCTCGACGAACCCCACGCAGCTCTAGATGAGCTGGGCCAGCAACTGCTGTGGCAACACATCCACGCCTGGCATGCCGAAGGCCGAACGCTGGTGATGGTGTGTCATGACCTCGCTGCCGTGCGCCAGCACATCCCGCAGACGCTGCTGATCAAGAACCGAGATTGTGTTTACGGCACCAGCGCCGAACTGATCCAGCCAACACCCAACATGCAGGTGGCCTGATGCTCGCTGTCGCGCATTTCTGGCAACCGTTCAACGAGTTCGTGTTCATGCGCCGGGCGCTGATCGGCGGCTTGGTTCTGGCCTGCAGCACTGCGCCGCTCGGAGTGTTTTTGATCCTGCGCCGCATGAGCCTGATCGGTGACGCCGTCGCCCACGGCATCCTCCCCGGCGCCGCGTTGGGCTTCTGGTTCGCCGGCCTGAGCTTGCCGGCGTTGACCATCGGTGGCCTCGGTGCCGGCATGAGCATGGCCGGCCTCGCCGCATGGATCACCCGCCGCACCGGCCTGCGTGAGGACGCCAGCCTCGCAGCGATTTACCCGATCTCGCTGGCCAGCGGCGTGCTGATTCTGGGCATCGCCGGCAAACGTCTGGACCTGCTGCACTTGCTGTTTGGCTCGGCGTTAGCCGTCGACGGACCGACGCTGACTGGCATGCTGTGGGTCTCGGGATTGAGCCTGATCGCCATGGCGCTGATCTACAAACCGCTGCTGCTCGATACGCTCGACCCACTGTTCCTATCAACCGTCAGCCGACTCGGCCCACTCGCTCATGGCGTGTTCCTGACCCTGGTCGTGCTCAATCTGGTGATCGGTTTTCAGGCCATCGGCGCACTGATGGTGGTCGGTCTGATGATGCTGCCCGCCGCGGCCTCTCGGTTCTGGAGTCGTCGCTTGCCGGCCCTGATAGCCATCGCCGGACTCATCGGTTGCCTGTCGGTCTGGCTCGGATTGCTTCTGTCGTTTTACTACTCGCTGCCCAGCGGCCCGGCCATCGTGCTGGTCGCAGGCGTCGGTTATCTGCTGTCCGTGGTGTTCGGGCCGGTACACGGTTTGTTGCGCCGCCCGCCTTTGCTCACATCCCAATGAGGTGTTCCCCGATGCGCGCTCTACTCGTGCTGTTCAGCCTGATGCTCTCGATGTCACTGTCGGCAGCAGAAAAGTTACCCGTGGTCACCAGCTTCAGCATCCTCGCCGACATGGTCCATCAGGTCGGTGGCGAGCATATCCAGATCACCAACATGGTCGGACCGGATGCCGACGCGCACACCTACGAGCCGACTCCGGACGATGCCAAAGCACTGCTCAAGGCCAAACTGATCGTCAAGAATGGACTGGGTTTTGAACCATGGCTGGACCGTCTGGTAACCAGCACCGAAACCAAGGCGACGGTTATCAGCGCCAGTCACGGAGTGATTCCACGCTCGCTGGATGAGGACGGCGAAACCGTTCCCGACCCACATGCCTGGCACAATCTGGCGAACACCGAGTTGTACATCGCCAACATCACTAAAGCGCTGATCGCCGCCGACCCGGCGAACAAGGCTGACTATGAGCGCAACAGCCAGACCTATCTGAAACAGATCTACGCCTTGCTCGCTGAAGCCAAGGCCAAACTCGGTTCACTGCCACCGGGCAATCGCAAGATCGTCACCAGCCACGATGCCTTCGGTTATCTCGGTCAGGCTTACGGCATCGACTTCATGGCACCCCAAGGACTGTCCACTGAACGCGAACCTTCGGCCGCCGAAGTCGCAGCGCTGATCACTCAGATCCGTCAGGCCAAGGTCAAAGCGGTGTTCATGGAAAACATCAAGGACGCACGCCTGCTGAAACAGATCGCCGACGAAAGTGGCGCGCACATTGGCGGAACCTTGTACTCCGACGCACTGGCTGCAAGTGGCCCGGCCAGCACCTTCGCCGGGCTGTTCGAATACAACCTCAACACGCTGTACAACGCCTTGAGCCAGCCATGATCCGCAAGAACCCTTCCGGCGATCTGCCGCGTATTGCCGAGTCTGCCTACGTCGATAAAACAGCGATCATCTGCGGCAAAGTGGTGATCGGCGAAAACGTGTTCGTCGGCCCTTATGCAGTGATCCGCGCCGACGAAGTGGACGCCTCGGGCGAGATGGAGCCGATCACCATCGGCGCCAACTCGAACATCCAGGACGGTGTGGTGATCCACTCCAAATCCGGCGCCGCGGTAACCATCGGCGAGTTCAGCTCCATCGCCCACCGCTCGATCGTGCATGGTCCCTGCACGGTCGGTGACCGGGTATTCATCGGTTTCAATAGCGTGCTGTTCAACTGCGTAGTCGGTGACGGTTGCGTGGTGCGGCACAACTCGGTGGTCGATGGCCGGGATTTGCCGGACGCGTTCTACGTGCCCTCCACCACCCGCATCGGACCGAATACCGATCTCTCGCAATTCCCGCCGGTAAGCGTCAGCGCCTCGGAGTTTTCCGAGGATGTGGCGCGCACCAACGTCGATCTGGTGCGCGGCTACAAAGCTTTGCAGAACGAGTTCTGAACCATGAGCAGCGTGCTGATTCGCAACGCGCGGCTGGTCAACGAAGGACGTGAGTTCGACGCTGATCTGTTCATCAACCATGGCCGCATCGTCAAGATTGCTCGCAGCATCGACGGGGAAAACGCCGACGTGGAAATCGATGCCAACGGCCAGTGGTTACTGCCGGGAATGATCGATGACCAAGTGCATTTCCGTGAACCCGGCGCACCGGCCAAGGGCAGCATCTACACCGAGTCTCGCGCAGCGGTGGCCGGTGGCATCACCAGTTTCATGGACATGCCCAATACCAATCCCGCCACCCTGAGCCTCGAAGCACTGGCCAACAAAAAGCGCCGAGCGGCGATCAACTCGGTGGCCAATTACGGCTTTCACTTTGGCGTCAGCCAAGACAATCTCCACACCGTCGCTGCGTTGAATCCGTGCGAAGTTTCCGGGGTCAAAGTGTTCATGGGCGCCTCCACCGGCAACATGCTGGTGGACGATCCGAAGATCCTCGAGCGATTGTTTGCCGAGGTGCCGACCATCCTGCTGGCCCACTGCGAACACACGCCGAGCATCGACGCCAATGCGGCCAACCTGAGCGATTTGTTCGGCGAACATTTGCCAGCGGCGGCGCATGCGCTGATCCGTAATGCCGACACCTGCTATCGCTCGTCTTCTCTGGCGGTGGCACTGGCCAAGCGTTACGGAACACGCCTGCACGTTTTGCACCTGACCACCGCGCGCGAGCTGGAGCTGTTCGAAGACAAACCGTTGGCGCAAAAACGCATCACCGCTGAAGTCTGCCTGCATCATCTGTTGTTCGATGACCGCGACTATCCGGCCCTCGGCAACCTGATCAAATGCAACCCGGCGATCAAGACTCAGGCCGACCGTGATGCGTTGCGTCAGGCACTACTGAGCAATCGTCTGGACGTGATCGGCAGCGATCACGCGCCACATACCTGGGCGGAGAAACAACGGCCATACGCCGAGGCGCCATCGGGTTTGCCGCTGGTGCAACACGCGTTGCCTGCATTGCTGGAACTGGTCGCGGATGGCCTGCTGCCGATCACCACGCTGGTGGCGAAGACCAGCCATCGAGTGGCGGACTTGTTTGCGATTCCGGATCGAGGGTATTTGCGGGAAGGGTATTGGGCAGATCTGGTGTTGATTGAGCCGCAGAGTCTGGAGGTGTCGCGCCAGCCGATTCTTTCTCAGTGCGGATGGACGCCGTTTGCCGGTCGGCGCTTTCGGCATCGGGTGAATACGACGTTGGTATCGGGACAGATTGCCTGGCAGGGCAATCGATTGAATGAGGGGTGTCGGGGATTGCCTTTGCGGTTTATGCGGTGAGAGCAGTGGCGTCTGCTATCGCTAGCAGGCTAGCTCCCACAGGGAAATGTATTCCAAATGTGGGAGCGAGCTTGCTCGCGAAGCTTTTCAGGCGCGAGGCTTAACAGTGCCGCAATCCTGACCCAACCAAACGGCACGGGTTTCCAGGCTGCCCTTCTGGTTGATCCCGATGGCATTGAACGTGCCGTTGGCAACCGTTGTGAACTCGCGATCACTGAGGAACGTAGCCACCCCGGTGCCCTGCGCTTTCGGGCAACTGAAACGGAATTTCCACTGGTTGCCGGTGCGATCAGTAATCTGCTGCTTGCAGCCCGATTGTGGATCAGCGAGCGGAATATCATTGGTCGCCACTTGCTCTGGCGTCAGGCAAGCACGAATGCCTTTACCGCCGATATTGATCCCGTTTTTCTCCAGTGCCGCGCGCTGCTGCGGGGTCATCTGGCCCTGCAATTGGCCAAGGATCGACTGCACGTCCATAGGCTGATCATCGACTTTGACGTTACTCGACGTCATTTCCCACAAGCCCGGCTGCAACATCTGCGCCTGCGCCATTACCGGCAGCGCCAAACCCAGGCCCAACGCCAAACCCAGCAGACGAACATTCATTGAAAAGCTCCTGATCAGTAGTGGCCGTTAGACGTCAGCTGTGTGCTTCGGTTCATGCCCGGCCCAGGCAAAAAGAAATTAGCGACAATCGCCATGGAACATGGTCTGTTAGGCATTGAATCTTCAGGAGCAAGGCTGCCCCATGGATTATTTTGGACCGCACATTTTTGGTTATCTGATCGCCCTGATACACAGCCTCGGTTTGATCGCTGCCATCCACGCCGTGTTGACGGTCCGCACCGCCCAAGGTTCAATTGCCTGGGCATTGTCGCTGATCTTCATCCCCTACCTGACACTTATTCCATATCTGGTGTTCGGCCGCAGCACCTTCGACGGCTACATCAAGGCTCGACGCCAGGCTAACGAACAAATGCGCCAGGCGATCTCCGAGCTGAACTGGCGCCCCTGGGTGGAAGAAGCACTCACCGCCCGCGCTTCGAACGCTTACGCCTCATTACGCGCCATGCCCAAGCTCGGACGCATGCCGTGTCTGGCCAACAACGAAGTGAAACTGTTGATCAACGGCACGGCAACATTCGAGGCGATTTTCAGCGCCATCGAGCAAGCCCGGGAAGCCGTGCTGATCCAGTTTTTCATCATCCACGACGATCGCCTCGGCCAGCGCCTGCGTGATCTGCTGCTGAAGAAAGCCGCTGGAGGCGTGACGATTCACCTGCTCTACGACCGCATCGGCAGCCACGCCCTGCCCCACAGTTACGTCCAGGCCCTGCGCGATGGCGGTGTCGAGGTCAAAGCCTTCGCCACCCGCAGCGGCTGGCTCAACCGCTTTCAGGTGAACTTCCGTAACCACCGCAAAATTGTCGTGGTCGATGGTTTGCTCGGGTTTGTCGGCGGGCACAACGTCGGCGACGAATACATGGGTGAAAAACCGCCGCTGGCACCGTGGCGCGATACCCACGTTCAGGTGCGTGGCCCGGTGGTGGCGTGCATGCAGGAGTCATTCGCCGAAGACTGGTTCTGGGCGGCACGAACGCTGCCGCCGATGATCCTGCCGGACGCTTATCCAGAGGACGGCGTGCTCTGTCAGTTGCTGGCGAGCGGCCCGGCAGATGCCTATGAAACCTGCTCGCTGTTCTTCGTCGAGGCGATCCACGCGGCGACCGAACGGGTGTGGATTACCAGCCCTTATTTCATCCCCGACGAAGCAGTGTTCGCCGCCCTGCGCCTAGCAGTTCTGCGCGGCGTCGATGTGCGTCTGCTGTTGCCGTCACGTCCCGATCACCGCATCGTTTATGCCGCTTCAAGTCTCTACGCGTTCGAAGCCGTGCGCGCCGGGGTGCGGGTGTTCCGTTACGAACCCGGATTCCTGCATCAGAAAGTGGTGTTGATCGACAGCGAAATCAGCGCCATTGGCAGTGCCAACCTCGACAACCGCTCGTTCCGCTTGAATTTCGAGGTGATGTTGCTGACCGTCGACAGCGCGTTTGCGGCAACCGTGGAACAGATGCTCATCGACGACTTCGCCCTGGCCTTTGAAATCGACAAACAGGAAAGCCGGGAGATCCACCGCCTGCAACAACTTGGCATGCGGATCGCCCGGCTTATTTCACCGATTCTCTAGCCTCAAGGGTGATAGATGTCGTCGCGGGTCCATGGCAACTCATGGCTGCCATCGGCGTGCGCTTTCACCGCGAGGATCTGGTGCAGATTGATCCAGCCACGGGCGAACGCGTAAGCACAACCGGCCAGATACAGACGCCAGATACGTAGCGCTTGCTGAGGCACCAGTTTGCCGGCGGCTTCGAGGTTGTCCTCAAGCCGTTCGCTCCAGTGATCGAGCGTGCGCGCGTAATGCAGGCGCAGGCTTTCGACGTCAACAATCTCCAGGCCGACCTCGCTGATCTCCGCCGAGATCATCGACAGGTGCGGCAGCTCGCCGTTGGGGAATACGTACTTCTCGATGAAATCCCCGGCACCGCGCCCGACTGGACGACCGTCAGTGTGCTTGGCGGTGATGCCGTGGTTCATCACCAGACCGCCCTCCTTCACTGCGCCGAACAGGGTTTTGCAGTATTCGGCCAGATTGGCGTGCCCGACGTGTTCGAACATGCCGACACTGACCACTTTGTCGAAGCGTCCGTCCTGAGGCAGATCGCGATAGTCGAGCAGTTGCAGCTCGATCTGATCTTCCAGACCTTCTTCTTTCACTCGCTCGCGAGCCAGCTCCAGTTGTTCCTTGCTCAACGTGATGCCGAACACTTTCACGCCGAATTCGCGTGCGGCATATCGCGCCAAGCCTCCCCAACCACAGCCGACATCCAGCAGATACTCGCCAGGCTGCAAACGCAGCTTGCGGCACAAATGGCGGAATTTTGCCTGCTGGGCTTGCTCCAGCGTTTCGCTGCCGGTTTCGAAATACGCGCAGGAATACGCCATGTCGCTATCGAGCCACAGCTGATAGAACTCGTTGGAAAGGTCGTAGTGATAGGAAATAGCTTTGGCGTCGGTCTCCTTGTCGTGCACCGCACGCACCGGCTGAGTGTCTTCGTCGCCATCGAGCAAAGCATTGCTCAATTCATCGCAGACCCGGATGACCTCGCTGATCGAGCCCTCCAGTTCCAGTTTGCCTTCGACAAACGCCGCGCCCAGTGCATCAAGGCTTGGATGGGTGAACTGGGTGACCATCTGCGGGTCCTTGACGACGATGGTAACGCTGGGCGCCGGGCCCAGATTGAACTCATGGCCGTCCCAGAGACGCAGGCGCAGCGGAAGCTGCAGTTTCTGTAAGGCCGGTGGAAGTTGCGCGAGCATGGAAAATCCCCCCTTGTTTCAGACGTCAGATCTGAGGGTAGACCATCCTTGAAAAATAGCAGGCTATCGATTTGATTAGCCGAATCTATCGTTCCAGACGCTCCAACAGGCCATCCTGCACCCACTGTTTCAACCAGGTGACGGCTTGAAGTGGAGCGCCCTCACCATAAATGACTGCTAACTCGGCGCACAGTTCGGCGAAACTCCAGCCTTCATTGAACACACCTTGCAGGGCATTGGCCTCGGCGGACTCCAGGCTGCGGTAATTGCAGATCAGTCCCTGACGCCAGATCAGACAGACTTGCGGGTTTTCCAGCAGCTCGCTTTGCGGGAAATCGCTTTGCTCTTTGACCGAGCGCCACAGGGCGAGGCTGTTGAAACGGCATTCAAGCCACTGCAATGACGGTATCGGTTTGACCTGCAAGGCTGGCCATTCTTCGGGGGAAAGTGTGGCCATGGTGTTGATCGTCAGCGCTTGGCCGTCCACCGCGTCAAAGGCCAGGGTAAACGCCCATTCCAACACCGCCAGTTCTGCCAGTGGTGCGCTCTGCTCCGGCACCAGATGCTCGCGGATAAATCCTTCGAAGCCCTTGCCCAGCCACCGCAAGCTGTAATGCGCGGATGGGTATTTGCGGATGTAAGCCTGAGCCAGAGCATCAAACTCTTCGTCGCCCATCCAGTTCCAGATGGTCGGGAAGTCATCCCGCAGAACCTCCAGCAATCGCGCCTGATAGGCATTGTGATAAATCGCCAGCCCGGTGCCGACATCCAGCGTCGGGCCGCCGATCAGGCTGTCGCCCAGGGTCAGGTTTGCCGTCGCGGACTGATCCAGCAGAAACGACTCAAATGCCAATTGCCATTCTTTCAGGCGCATTGCTGTCTCCCCGCCAGGACTTTTTCACCCAGTTCACGAGCCTTTTGCAGTTCGTCGAGCAGCTCTTCGAACGGAGGGAAATGATCGTCACGCTCCAACAGCGTGGCCACCGGGCCGAAGTGCTCAAGCGTGCGTTGGTACAGCGCCCAGACCGGATCGCTCACTGGATGGTCATGGGTATCGATCACGTAGTCGCCGTAATCGCTGTGCCCGGCCAGATGCAGTTGGCGAACTTTGTCTGCCGGCAGACTCTGAATGAAGGTCCATGCATCGAAGCCGTGATTGCGCGAACTGACATAGACATTGTTGACGTCGAGCAGTAGCTCGCAGCCGCTGACCCGGCTCAGGGCCGCAAGAAATTCCCATTCGGAGAAGTCGTCAGACGCGGCGCGGACGTAACTGGAGACGTTCTCCAGCACCAATGGCCGCTGCAACACGTCCTGCACCTGGGCTACGCGTCCGGCAATATATTCGAGGCTTTCTTCGGTGTAAGGCAGCGGCAGCAGATCATGCAACTGATGGGCGTTGCCGCGACTCCAGCACAAGTGGTCGGAGATCCATGCCGGCTGGACCCGGTCGGCCAGTTTCTTGAGTTGTTGCAGATAGTCCGGATCGAGGGTATGTGGCCCGCCGATGGACAGGGACACACCATGCATCACCAGCGGATAGCGCTCGGCGATGGCGTCCAGGTAGTACAGAGCCTTGCCGCCCTGCACCATGAAATTCTCGGAGACCACTTCGAACCAGTCCACATCCGGCGACTGTTCGAGGATCTGCTGGTAATAAGCACTGCGCAAACCCAGGCCATAGCCCAGGAAAGGATGAGTGGCAGACATGTGCAGACTCCTTGCAAAGTGGCCGCAGTGGCGTGAACCACTGCGGCGGCACTTGGAGGTCGGTTATTCGCCGACCTTGCCACCTGCTTTCGCGCAAGCCGATTGAGTCATTGCCTTGAAGCCCTGACCTTTGCAAGCACCCATGCCTTTGCAAGCGTGGTCTTTGGTTTTGCAATCGTTCTGGCCTTTGCAGGCGTTCACGCCGTAGCAATGAACCTGGGCATCAGCGGCCATGGCGTTGGTGGCGACACCGGCAAACATGGTAGCGGCGGCCAAAGCGAGAGCGGCACCAGCAGCAGCGGTTCTGATAGTCATTTTTCTTATCCTCGTTATCGTCAGGGGTGTCGGCTGGAAGGTTGTTCAGTCCCGACATAGCACTAGAGAGACCAGCCCCGACGGCGTTACAGGGCAACCAGAAATATTTTTAAATATCTTTTTCGAGCTTCAGTAAAGGCTCCTGAAACCGCAGCAACCGCCCGGCATTACCCAGCACCAACAACGTGCTGAGGTTATGCAGCAACGCGGCGATCATCGCCCCGGCAGCACCAAGCCAGCCGAACGCAGCGAACACCACGATGGCCAGCGTCCAGCCAAGACCGATGATCACGTTGACCTGCAAGGTGCGTCGGCACTGACGACTCAGGCGCACGCAGGTGCCGAGCCGGCGCAGGTCGCTGCCGATCAGCACAATGTCCGCCGAGGCCAGGGCGATGTCTGCGCCGCCCGCCCCCATCGCCACCCCGACGACCCCGGCCTTGAGAGCCAGCGAATCGTTGATGCCATCGCCGACCACCATCGGCCGGAAGCCGTTGTCGATTTCCTTAAGCACACGATTGAGTTTGTCTTCCGGTAATGCCTGCGCTTCGACATCTTGCAAACCGACTTCGTGGGCCAGTGTCTGCGCGACACTTTGGCGGTCACCGGTCAGCAACAATTGTCGGCCCAGACCGAGCTCACGCAATTCGCCAAGGGCAAACCGCGCTTCCGGTTTGACGGTGTCGGCCAGCAACAGCCATGCGACAAACTCCCCGTTCAACGCCAGACCGGCAATAGGCCCGTCATGTTCCGGAACGGTTGTGGTGGCGATACCCAACTGCGCGAACAGCTCCGGACGACCCAGAGCGGCTTCGCCCTGAGCAGTCATGGCTACCACACCAAGCCCTTGGCGTTCATGGATATCGGTCAGTGTCAGGCAATCTTCCTGACTGACCAGACCGGCCAGCGCGCGACTCACTGGGTGACTGCTGGCCGCGCCGAGGCTGGCGGCGAGCGCCTTCACGGTTGGCTGATCCAGACGCGGGCTGTTGATCGACTGCAAACGCAAAGTGCCGTAAGTCAGGGTGCCGGTCTTGTCCACCACCAGCGAAGTGAGGTCAGCCAATTCTTCAAGGAACGCCGAACTGCGGATCAGAATCCCGTGCCGCGCCGCCACCGCCACGCCGGCAATCGCCGTGGCCGGTGCCGACAGCACCAACGCGCACGGACACGCCGCCACCAACACCGCGAGCATCGCTTGCGCGTCATTGGTGATGAACCAGGTGACTGCCGCCAGTAACAACACCAGCACCATGTAACTGCCGGCATAACGTTCGAGCAAACGGGTAATCGGTGGCTTCGAGCGCTCAGCGTTCTGCATCAGCGCGATGACTTTGCCGAGGGTCGATTCACCCCCGGTGCGGGTCACTTCGATGCGCAGCAAACCATCGAGGTTGATCGCACCACCGAACACCGTCATGCCTGCCGCCGCTTCCACCGGTACCGACTCACCGGTGATCGATGCGGTATCGAGACTGGCCTGACCCGAGAGAATCCGTCCATCGGCCGGCACCCGATCCCCAGCACGAACCTCGACAGTGTCACCGGCCTTGAGCGTGCCGTTATCAACTTCGATGATCGAGCCGTCAGCCTGAACCTTGCGCGCGTGGCTGCGGGTCAATTGGCCGAGGGCATGAATCGCCTCTTGTGAGCCGATCACGCTGCGCTCTTCCAGCACATGGCCGAAGATCATGATGATCGGCAGCAGCGCGGCGGTGAGCAAATCTCCAGTGGCCCAGGCGCCGAGCATTGCCAGCGCAATCAACTGATCGGTGATGCCGTGCAGGCTCGGATAACGCAGGCTGTACCACGCCGAACGCATCACCGGCACCGCGACCAGTAAAGAAGCAAAACCCAGCAGTAACTGACTGACGCCGGTTTGCTCGGGCACCAGCCAACGCCAGATCAACCCGAGGCCGAGCAGTCCGAGCGCGAGCATGGCCAGGGTCAGCTGACGCGCAGCACGGCGTTGTTCGGCCGAGGACAGCAAGCTCGGTGCGGCGGTAGTGGCGCTCATTTACTGGCTCCCTGAATGATCAGGCGGGAATCGTCTTTCGGATCGACCGTGGTCACCGAACCGGCCTGCCCGAGAATTTTCGGCATCCGCTCGCGGTAAAGGCGCAACAGCAATTGTGGGTCAGTGCCCTGTTGCTGCGCTTTGGCCAGACTCAATACGGTGGCGGTGTCGGCTGAGGCTTTTGCCAGCCGTTCACCGGCCTGAGCGTGAGCCACTTGCAGCGCACGGTCGGCTTGTTCGTTGGCGGTCTGAGTAAGTTTTTCGGCGTCAGTGCGCGCATTGGCCACGGCCTTGTCGGCTTGCTGACTGGCCGTCAGCACGGCGTTGAACGCGCTCACTGCCGGCTCAGGCAGACTCGATTGCACATCGACCCGCGCCACTTCGATACCGATGCCCTGCCCGCTGGCTTTCAATTCGGCCAAGCGCCGATTGATACCTTGCACCAGATCGCCACGCAGACGCTCACGGCGTTCGGCCGCCTGATTGTCGGCGCCGATCAGCTCCGGCCGCGCGACCAGAATCGTGTCGAGATCTCGCGCCGCCGTCAGTACGACAGCGCTGCGCGTCACCAGTCGATCCAGTGCGGGCAGCACATGTTCGCCTTGCAGCACAAAGTCATAAGGGTCGGTGACTTTGTAAAACACCCGCACATCCAGTTGCACCACACCAGCATCACCGGTCAGCAGATAACCAGAACCGGCCAATGCATCACTCAGCGGAGTAGCGAACGTGGCGACGCGATCAGCCTTCACCGCTTCATTGCTGCGCAGCAGGTTTTCCACTCGGCGTTCGATCACCCGATCCGCCGCTGGCAGCAAAACCACCTGTTCGAACGGCTGTGGCCAAGCCAACAAAAGCCCGGCGTTCTGGATGCGCTCCAGCGCGCCAAAGTGCAAAACCACCGCCCGATTTTGCGGATCGATCTGCCGCACGTTGGAGAATGCCCACGCCAATGCGGCCAACACTGTCACCGCGTACAAGGCAAAAAACGCCAGACGTCCGGCCTGAATCCATGGGCTATTCAACGAATGTGTTCCACGTGGAACTTCTTCATTC
This sequence comes from Pseudomonas sp. NPDC087346, assembly GCF_044744235.1. Lineage (NCBI taxonomy): Bacteria > Pseudomonadati > Pseudomonadota > Gammaproteobacteria > Pseudomonadales > Pseudomonadaceae > Pseudomonas > Pseudomonas sp. NPDC087346. The sequence continues at coordinate 44,965 of NZ_JBIUXX010000013.1, read as the reverse complement.
ATGGCTGCGATCCGCTTTTGCTGTCGAGCGTCGGCGGGCCGTCGACCAATACACGGAACGGCGCCGCGTCGGTGCGCAGAATCAACTTGGTGTCCGGGGTGACGATGGTGCCGAGCGTATCCAGCGAACGCAGCAGGTTGTACAGCTGCGGCGATCCGGCGTATGCGCGACCGTAGATTTGTGCCGCTTCAACTCGCGACTGCGCTTCAATTTCGGCGGCTTTTACCGTGGCGTCCGCTTGCACAATCCGCGCGTCACGCTCGGCGGCAGAACGGATCTGTGCAGCTTCACGCTTGCCGATAGCGGTGCGCTCGGTGGCGATGGTTTCACGCTCGGCGCGCATCCGGTCGACTGTGGCGGTGAGCGTCACCGAGGGCAAGGTCAGACGTTCGATGCCGACCTGCACCACGCGCACGCCATACGTGGCGAGCAATTGCTGATCGATTTGCTGACGCAATTGCGCTTCGAAATCGGCGATACGCACCTGACTCGCATCAGTGTTCACCAGACTCGACAGATCGAAACTGCTCGCCGTGGTTTCCAGCGCCGAACCGACAAAGGTACGAATCTGCCGCGCCGCTTCGTCCGGCTGGTTCTGCACTGCGCGCATAAAGCGCTGCACGTTGTCCGGATCGCCCTGAACCTGCCACGCCACATAAGCCTGAACGATGATGCGCAAACCGTCGCGGGTACCAACATCCTGCAAACCGCTGGAGGTGGTGCGCAGACGCAGGTCTACCGGAATCGCCGCTTCAAACGGTGCCGGCCAGCGCCAGCTCAAACCCGGATCAAGCAACACTCGCGACGGATTACCGAAACGGGTGATGACCGTGGCTTCGCCCGAGCGCACTTGCACCAGACTTGCCGCCGCAATGGCAAACGCCACCAGCAACACGGCCCAGCCCATGCGCCGCCAAGGGAACGGCCCCGCCTCTTCCGGCGCACCGTGATGATGGTGATGATGCCCATGGTGATGCCCGCCATGGCCGTGATCGTGATCGTCGTGGCCGCTATGGTCATGTTGATCGTGAGTGTGCGACTGGCTCAATGGGCAACTCCTGGCTGAGCGGTGGTGCGCGCTGGCGTTGGATCAGCCGGCAGCGTAAACGTACGCAAATCGATAGTGGGTGGATTGCTGCTGCCGCCCAGGCGGTGGTCGAGCACCAGCAGTTTGGCTTTGCTCAAACCCTGGCTGAGCTGACTGAGATATTGCTCCAGCACAAAGGCCTGGCCGGCGCTGGCGTAGGCTTTTTGTTCGGCGCTGAATTTCAGATCCGCCGCCCGCGCCGTGGCATTGATTTCATGCGCGCTTGCGGTGGCTTGATCCTTGGCCAGACTGGCCTGCAATTGCGCCTGATTGCTCGCCTCGGCGGCCGCTCCGCGTTCACGCGAGATCAACGCCTGCGCCCCGATCTGCGCAGCCTGCACACCGTGATAGGCATTGGCCGCGCCGGCCGGCGGGTGAATCGCTTCGACCACGGTGGCGAGAATTTCCACGCCGCTGTCGAGTTTTTGCAGATCACTCTGCACTGCCCGGCCGATCTCTTCCCCTAGCCCGACGCGGTCTGCGCCGAGCAAACCGTCGAGGGTTCGCGAGGCGAAATCGTGCACCAGAATCCGGCTGGCGGTGCTGCGAATCAGTGTCGGCACATCTGCGCTGTTATAGGTGGCGGCCAGTGCCGCCTGATCGGTCAGACCAATGCGATAGACGAAACGCACGTCCATGTTGACGATCTGGAAGCTCTGCTGCTCGCCACGACTGCTGGCGATCACCTGGGATTTGTCGTTGACGTGACTGGCGTCCCACAAGCGGTTGGCCGTCATCGGCGCCGGGCCTTCAGCGGATTCGGGCTGAGTCGGCGCGGAGGTTTCCGCGACGCTGGTGGCAAGCTCATGTACCACTCCGTTTTCCACGATCAATACGCGACCCAATGGCCACGGCAAACCGGTGTGCAAGCCCGGGCCGAACACCTCGACCGGTTTGCCGAAACGCTCATAAATGCCTCGGCCTTGCAGGGGGATTTCGTGGATGCCGGTCAGCAACCAGCCGACCGCCGCGACCAGCGCCAGCACCGGCAGAAACGCCCGGCGCATGTAGCTGAACGCCCAGATTTGCCGCAGATCGATACCGAAACGGTTGTGCAATTCGTGCTGCAACGCGAGCAAGGGCTGCGGCGGCCAGCGCAGCAAATCCGCGACAAAACTACGCGCCAACAGCGTTGGTTCGAGGCGTTCGCGGCGCGGGCTAAATAATGATAGAACGGCGCGCAATAACAGCTCAATCGCGACCAATCCCGGCAAGATACCGATCATTACCGCCAGCCGCACTGGCCACACGGAGTTTTCGCTGGCAAACAACAGACACGCCGCGCCGAGCACTAGACTGATAATAGTCACCCGCAGCAGCTGCGCCAGCGCTCCGGCTTCGGGCCATTGCGCCGGGTTTTCCTGCGCCAGTTGCCGTTCGATGACCAGCAAACCGAAGGCCAGCAGCAACGCGAAAGCGGCGCCAACCGTGGCCGATAACCCGACTGCGGCGGCGGGCAGTGCGAGGTTCCACACCTGCTCGATACTGAGCAACACCAGCAGCGCCCACGCGCCCAGCCACAGCGTGCCGGCGCCGATCTGGCGGAGCAGATACACACCGCGCTGGCTCAGGCGATCCAGCAGGCGTTCATACCAACCGTCCGGCGCGGGCTGCGGCTCCTCGGTCACGGGCGTCAGCTCTACCGGATTGATCACCCGTGCGCGCCATTGTGTGACCCAGGCTGCCGACTGCAAGCCTGCGACCAGCACCAGCAACGCTGCGCTCTGATTGACCAGCAGCGCCGGCCATAACGATTGCGCAGCAAACAGCCCGACAAAAAACGCCAGTACCCACCCTGCCCCGGCCAACACAGCGAGCCCGATAGCCAGCCGACGCAAGCGCCGACCCTGCGTGGCCGCCTGCTGAAAGCGCGGCAATCCAGTCACTTGCGTGCCATCGATGTCCAGATCGACTTGCATATCACCCCAAAGCCATTGGTTCACGTCTGTTGTCGTTACGATATAACGAAAGCCGTGAAATATTTGTACATAATTGCGCCTATCTAAAGATGCCCAACCTGTCGCTTGCCTGAAGCCTTGACCGAAATGTAGGGAAACGCACATATTACGTTCGTAATTTTATTCACCCTCTACTTTTATTGATCCTTATCTCTCAACCAGGAGCAAGAGCATGAGCAACTATGACGTGGTGATTCTCGGCGGCGGCCCCGGTGGTTACAACGCGGCCATCCGCGCCGGGCAGTTGGGTCTCAAGGCCGCGTGCGTTGAAGGTCGTGCGACCCTCGGCGGCACCTGCCTGAACGTCGGTTGCATGCCGTCCAAAGCCTTGTTACATGCCTCGGAACTGTACGACGCGGCGATGGGCGCGGAATTCGCCAACCTGGGAATCGAGGTCAAACCGACCCTGAACCTCGCGCAAATGATGAAACAGAAAGACCAAAGCGTGGACGGCCTGACCAAAGGCATCGAGTTTCTGTTTCGCAAGAACAAGGTCGACTGGATCAAGGGCTGGGGCCACATCGATGGCCCGGGCAAGGTCACGGTGACTGGCGATCAGGGCAGCAAGATCGAGCTGACGGCCAAGGACATCATCATCGCCACGGGTTCCCAACCGACGCCGCTACCGGGTGTAGAGATCGACAACCAACGTATTCTGGACTCCACTGGCGCGCTGTCTCTGAGCGAAGTGCCCAAGCATCTGGTAGTGATCGGTGCCGGCGTGATCGGCCTCGAACTCGGTTCAGTCTGGCGCCGCTTGGGCGCGCAGGTGACCGTGATTGAATACCTCGACCGCATTTGCCCGGGCGTCGATGGCGAGGCCGGCAAAACCTTGCAGCGTTCGCTGAGCAAACAAGGGATCACCTTCAAATTGAGTTCAAAAGTCACCAGTGCCACCACTTCGGCCAACGGCGTGCAACTCAGCGTCGAACCAGCGGCCGGCGGCACCGCGGAATTGCTCGAAGCCGATTATGTGCTGGTCGCTATCGGCCGCCGCCCTTACACCCAAGGGCTGGGTCTGGAAAACGTCGGTTTGAGCACTGACAAACGCGGGATGCTCGCCAATAAACAGCATCGCACCGAAGCCGCCGGTGTCTGGGTGATTGGCGACGTAACTTCAGGCCCGATGCTCGCGCACAAGGCTGAAGACGAAGCCATGGCCTGCATCGAGCAGATCGTCGGCAAGGCCGGCGAGGTCAATTACGATTTGATCCCCAACGTCATCTACACCAAACCTGAGCTGGCCAGCGTCGGCAAGACCGAAGAGCAGCTCAAGGCCGAGGGTCGCGCCTATAAGGTCGGCAAATTTCCGTTCACCGCCAACAGCCGGGCGAAGATCAACCACGAGACCGAAGGTTTTGCCAAAGTCATCGCCGATGAGCGCACTGATGAAGTGCTCGGCGTGCATCTGGTCGGCCCGAGCGTCAGTGAAATGATCGGTGAGTTCTGCGTGGCGATGGAATTCAGCGCCTCGGCGGAGGACATCGCCCTCACCTGCCACCCGCACCCGACGCGCTCGGAAGCGTTGCGTCAGGCGGCGATGAATGTGCAGGGGATGGCGACGCAGATGTAGGTTGCGAAATCTTTATTGCCTGGACAGTCGTCATCGCTAGCAGGCTAGCTCCCACAGTGAGTTTTTGGTCAATGCAAAACCCCTGTGGGAGCTAGCCTGCTAGCGATGAAGGCAAACTCGGTCTCAAGCAGGCAAATGCCCCAGCGGTAAAGCTCCCGGCGTCTTCACCGTGTGAATCGCAAAATTGCTGCGAATATCACTCACACCCGGCAATTTCAGCAGGCAACCGGTGAGAAAACGGTCGTAGGCGCGCAGATCCGGCACCACCACTTGCAACAGAAAATCCGATTCCCCCGAGACCAGAAACGCCGAAATCACTTCCGGCAACGCCGTCACCGCCGTGTAAAAGGCTTCTGCCTGTTCATCGTTATGGCGCTCGACCTTGACCCCGACAAACACCGTCAATCCCAGCCCGATTTCATCCCGATCCAAGGTCGCCTGGTAACCGCGAATCACCCCGGCCTCCTCAAGCATCCGTACCCGGCGCAAGCAAGGCGACGCCGACAATCCAATTTCATCGGCCAGTTGCACATTGCTCAGGCGCCCGTCCCGTTGCAGAGCGGTGAGGATCTTGCGGTCGAAGGCGTCCAGTTTCATGTTTGGCAGATCTCGATGGCTAACGTGTAAAAAGAAAGCAGGTTATGCCAATCCTGACCGCTTTTGAAGCGAACTACGCAAGCACCTGCCCTGCCCCCCAGCCATAGACTGAGCAGACCGAATCGACAACGAAAGGGCTGCGACATGGCGAGTTTATGGCTGTTCTTTATGGCACTGGCTGTGGTTTATCTGTTGCCCGGGCCGGACATGATCCTGCTGTTGCAGACCGGCGCCCGTCAGGGTCGCGGCGCGGCGCTGGCCACCGCCATTGGCCTGGGGATTGCCCGGGCCTGCCATGTTGCATTGGCGGCGCTGGGACTGGCGGCGTTGTTCAAGGCTGCGCCGTGGACGTTCGATGTGGTGCGGCTGACGGGTGCGGCGTATCTGTTGTGGATCGGTATTCAATGCTTACGCAACACGCTGGTGCCGAACCTGAATAGCGGCGACGTAAACGCCCCTCACGGGCAATGGCGTGAAGCGATCCGTCGTGGCTTGCTGACTAACTTGCTCAATCCCAAGGCCTTGCTGTTCTGCTCGGTGCTGTTGCCACAGTTCATCGTCGCCAATGGCGCGCCTGTACTGACACAGTTCGCCACCCTAGGGATGCTGCTGGTCGGCGTCGGTCTGCTGTTCGACAGCGCCTACGCCCTGACCGGCGCCGCGCTGGGCCGTTGGCTGCAACGCAGTCCCTCGGCCCAACGCCTGCAGCAATGGCTGTTCGGCAGCCTGTTGATTGGCTTCGCCGTACGCCTGACCTTCGTCCAGCAGGCTTAGCCCTTGCGAGCCTTGCGCTGGCGACGGTTGATCAACAGCAATGCCCCGGCCGTAAACAGCACGATTGCACCGATCTGCACCGGTCGCTTGTATGGCCTTAAAGCCGCACGAGCAGAATCGGTGACCTGGGTGATGTAACGCTTGTTGGCGTTTTCAAAGTCCGGAAACGGGCATTGATGACCAAAGTATCCCGCCCATACAACATAAGGACCTTCCTTGACGTACCGTTGATAGAGCGCGCTCTGCTCTTCCAGACTGCTGTTCCAACTGACGGCATTGCACAGCACGGCAGCAAACGCCTGACTGCTGTGCGGCAGGTTATCGGCGGCGCGGCTGGCCAGTGCGGTGGCGACGAAACGGTAGTGATAACGCTGATCCGGTTTGGCTTCGCTGGCGTGCTGACGTTTCACTTCGTCTTCGGCCACCAGCGGCCCAACCTTCAGTTCGACGGATTCCAGGCTGTAATTGCCGCCGAACGTGGCGTAATCCGGGGCCATTTCGTAGCTGAGAATGTCCATACCCCAGTCGCGGGCGATCCATGCTGCGTTATACAAGGCGCCGGCGCGTTTGGTCGGCCACCAGGCGTTATCGGCTTTGCGTCGTTCCTCGCCATAGAACCTGGCCTTGTGTCGCAAGTCATCACTGTCGAAGTAACCGACAGCTTCCTCATAACGCCCCTCACGTAACAACCGCCGGCCAAGCAGATTGCGCAGACTCGCCGCGACCGGCAGCGGCACATAGTTGTCTCGATCCTGCTGAGTCAGCTCCGGTGGGGCCGGCACGTTTTCATCGACGTAGCGCTTGAGCTCATCAACCGTCAGTACGCGCTCGGCCACGGTCGCGGCATCGAACCAATAAATGCTGTTGCTGCGATACAACTGGACGAACGCTTGCAGGTATTCACCCCGTTGCAGCGCCAGAATTGCGCTCTCACCCTCGACCCGGCATTTCGGCTGGACGGTTTCATAAGCCCAGTCCGGCGTGCGGCGATAACCCCAATCCTCGTTCTGCGGGAAGGCCTGCGCGGCTTTCGAATAAGCAGCGGCGGCAGCGACTTTGTCACCGTCACGCAGCGCCAGTTTTGCCCGCAGCCACCACGCCAGTCCGCTATCCCCGGCGTTTTCGAGGAAGGCCTTGGCGCTGGCGTAATCGCCCTGTTGATAATTCATAGCCGCCAGTCGATCGGCGTTTTCCAGGCTGCCACGGGTGCTGTCTTGCAGCAGCTTGATGAGTTTTTTCTCGTTCGGCGGCTGTTCGTCAAATGACCAGCCCATGCGACTGACCAACGATGCCGTGACCAGTTGCTGCACTGCCTTAAGCTGCAGCAACTTGGCCAATTCAGGCTCGGGCAATTGCGCCAGATCATTCACCAGCAGTTTCAGCGAGGTGTTGCCCACCGCCGAACCGTGCAGGTTCTGCGCTTCATACAATTCGATGGCGCCGTTCCAGTCGCCCGCGCTGCGCAACACCCGCGCTTCTTCACCGAGGCTGGCGACACCCAGCTCCAGCGGATCGCTGAAACCGTCGATGCTCATTTGCCGGGCCTGGCGAAAGGCATCGCGGGCCTGTTCCAGCGCCTCGACGGGATCGCCCGCTTCGGCGCTTCTGGCAAACCAGATACGCCCCAAAGAATACGCAGCCCACGTGCTGCGCAACGGACGCTGATCGGCCGGCAGCGCCAGCAGCTTGCGGAAATACTCGGTCGCCAGTTGATGATCGCCCGTGGCAAACGCTACCGCGCCAGCCACGTACAAACGGATTTCCGCCGGCAGACTGGCGCCCTGCTCTTCGACCTGACGTGCGTTGGTCAGGCCACGCAGTTGCTTGACCAGTGCTTGCTGCTCGGCGCTCAAACCTGCCTGTTCGGCCTTGTCGCGCAGATCGGCGCGGGCATTTTCCTCGCCGTACATTTCGTCGGGATTGTAGGTGGCGGCGGTGACATTCTTCAGCCCGGCCACGGTTTTGCCGAGGCGGCTGATCTCGAAGTTGAAGTTGCCCTCAGGCAAGTCCGCCAGCGTTTGCCCGCGATTGTCGAGCAGGCGCATCGGGAAGTCCGGTCCGCAGGCCAGCGCCGTACCCAGCGGCAGGCTGAGGCTCAGGCAGAGCAGATGGCGGGGCCAGTTACGGGTCAACATGCGAACCTCCTTGATCAATATTTGCGCAACGCGTCCAACCGATGGCGCGCTGCCCGCCAGCAGGCAGACGGCCTTCGCGCAGGCGGGTGAAGGTAAGCAGATCGGCGCTCTGTTGCAATGCATAACCGGCGAGTGCATCGGCACCGTCGCAATTCTGCGCCTTCACGGTGATCCGTTCGGGCCAGGCGCTGTCGAGGTTGCCGCTGTTGCTCAGGTGGATGTCTTGCAGGCCATTCTGGTCGCTGAAGGTCAGCGCCAGATGACGGATCAGTGCGTCGCCCCGGGCCACGGCGCGCAAGGTGGTCAGGCTCCAGGCCCGGCGATCATTGGCCAGCGGCAAGCGAAACCAGATCAGGCCGGCCAAGTGTTCCGGCGGGTCTTTGCGCAGCGCTGTGGCGAGTTGGCTCAGTTGCAGCGGGTCGGCGAGCAGTTCCCGACGTTTTCCGCCGCGTTCAAGCGGTACTTCACTCTCCACCACTGGCGCACCTTCGGCATCCGCCAACAGCGCAACGCCGTAGGCCGGCAGCGCCAGATAAAACGGTTTGTCGGTGATTTTTCCCCAGGCGGTTGCCCAACGCCGGGCTTGCTCGGCATCGAACAGACCGCGGCGCGGATCGCTGACTGCATGCACCTGCAACACGCTGCTATCCACCGTCGCCAGCAGCGTCGGCAGTTGGGCACTGTCGAGCCATGCGGGCAGCGCGGTGATGCTCAGGGGTAAAGTTGTTGGTAACGCAGCGCGCAGATGGGTGAGGAATTCGGCGTAGGCCGGCAGACGTGCATTACCAGCGTCGTGATCGATCTCGACGCCGCTCAGCGTCAGGCCCTGCGCTTGCCATTCGGCGATTACCTGAAGGATTTGCGCAGTGACTTGCTGTTGATCCAGAGCCTTGAGCTGCCCATCCAGACGAATCACTGCGATCAACGGGCGAGCGTCCTGTTTCAGCAGCGCCGGATCAATCCGCGCCCGGCTCCACCCTGCATTCGGGAAGGCCTGCAACGCCAGCACTCGCAACGTCGAAAAATCTGTACGACTGTCCTTCAACGCGGACTCATGGGCCGGCGTCCATTGCCGCTGCCAGACGTAAAGCTGTTGATCGAGCGGCGGTGCATCTTTTTGCTCACAGGCAGAGAGCAAAAACACCGAAACCAACAGGGCTGATACCCCAGCGATAAAGCGCATACCTTGCACAATCCCAATCAATCCAAGGCTGCAAGGTTACACAAAACCCCGTGGCTCAGGGCTTACGGGCAATGATCACCTGACTCTTCGCTACAACGGCGTCCAGCGCGTCCTTGATCTGCGTGCCCCGCGGTGAGTCGAGTACCGCTTGCCAGGTGTCGGCCCAGTGATTGAGCAAAGGATGATCGGGGTTGCTGAAATCGACCTTGGCCTCCCAGAACAACAGCATCCACATCGACCAGTAAAAGCCGTACTGGCTGTGGCTGATAATCTCCAGACCGGCGTCGCTGACCATCGCCTTGAACTGCTCTTCGGTAATGATGCGAATGTGGTTGGGTTTCTGGAAATACTCCGGCGAGGCGATGTCTTTCTGCAAATCCTCGGAGCTCGGATGCGGCACGCTCAGCAGGTACAACGCACCGGACTGACCGACACGCACCAGCTCGGCAAGGAACTGCGCCGGGTCTTCGACGTGCTCGATGACTTCGGTGGACACCACGCGGGTCGCGGTGCCATCGGCAATCGGCAACGGATTGCAGTCAGTGACATGGCACTCGATCTCGCGTGCTGGCGTATCGCTCAGGCGCTGGCGAGTGGCTTCGACCTTGGCGCCGTCGATGTCGGCAATGATGATCTTCGCCCCGCGCATCCCACAGAAATGCACGTTGCCGCCATCGCCGCAGCCAACGTCGAGCAGGATGTCATCCGCCGACACCTTGAAGCCTTTGAACAGTTCGTCGGTCTCCTGGTTGAACCAGCCGCTGAGCTTCGCGTCGTACAGACCGAGCATGTACGGATCGACCTTGTTGGCGACCGGAGCGGCAGGCTCCACCGGGGCCGGTGCAGGCGTCGACGCCGTGAGTTTCTTCAATAGGCTCAGCATGAGGTGGCTCCAGGGGATGGGACGGCGGTTCGCGACGTACCGAGGCGTTGCACCAGTGCAGCGCCGCGATTGCGCATCGGCATTTCGATAAGGCGGTAATTCAGCTCGCTGAGCAGCACGATCAGCCCAAAGGCGAGCACCAGCGTAACAATCGGGTGCCCGGCCGGGCTGGGCAACCCCGCGCCCTGCAAGCGGAAAATCAGTTCACGCATCAGTAAATAAGCGGGGATGTGGATCAGATAGATGCCATACGAGCGGCTGCCAACCCACGCCATCAACCGCTGCAACCGACCGGCCGGCAGCAGGTAGTCGCGGTTGTACGAGGCGATCCATACCAACAACGCACTCACCACAGCAATTGAGCCGATGCGGTACGGCGCAAAAGTGAATCGGTCGATGGCCATGAAACTCAACAGCAATGCCCCACCGATCAGCGTCACAATACCAGCCCAGCCATGGCGCAAAAATTTCGGTTCCCAGCGCCGGTATCCCGGCTGCACGCTCCACATCGCCAGCAGCACGCCGAGGGCCAGCGCATCCGTGCGAACCACCATCAGCAACGGCGTACGCAGCGTGAACAATTGCACCGCCACCAACGCCAGCAACGCCCAGACCAGATGCTTGCGGCACAGCACAATCAGCAGCGGGAACAACAGGTAGAACTGCTCCTCCAGCGCCAGGCTCCAGTAAACGAAACTGCTGCCGTACTCGTAATGAAAGAAGCTGTCGGCGAAGCGGAAGTTGGCGTATTGCAACACCCCGGCCAACGTCGCCTGCAGGTTCGCCGACAGTGTGCCGAAGGCCCCTGAGCGGTTGAGAAACATGCACGCCAGCAACATCAGCGCCAGCCACAACCACGCCGACGGCAACAACCGAAACGCCCGGCGCAGCCAGAAGTTGCGGGTCTGTTGCCAGTACTCCCGAGGCGAGCGGCAGTCTTGCAACTGCGGGATCAGGCTACGGGCGATGACGAATCCGGAAATCGCAAAAAACAGATCAACGCCCCACCACGTCTGCGCCACGCCATGAGCCTTTTCCAGCAACGGCACCGGATCGGTAAACAGACTGCCCTGCAAATGATGGAACAGCACGCCGAGCACCGCGATAGCGCGCAGCACTTCAATGTCCATGATCCGTTTGCTGCTCATGCGCCGGGAGCCTCGACATGAGCGATGCCACGATGCTCGAACAATTGGGCCAGGAAATCTCCCAGTCGCTGCTCAGCCACAGCCTGGCTGCAGAACCCCTGAAGACTGACAACCGCTTGCGCCGACATCTGCGCGTAACGCTGCGGATCGTGTTTCGCCACGTCGTAACTGGCGCGATAGGCCACGCACAACGATGCCCAGTTGGTCATGTAACGCAGCGTGCGGTAAGCCTTGCGCGGGTCGTGAGGCCAGGCGGTGAGTTCGTCGGTGGACTCGATCAGGAACGCATTGTCGGCGCTAAGGTAATCGATCATCGCCGTGGTGCGTGGAGCCACGGCCGGTTTGCCACAGGACATGAACTCCATCAGCGGCAGGCACTGGCCTTCGCCGTAGGAAGTGTTGACCACGTAGCGAGTCGCTTGCACCAGACGCTCGTAGTCCGCATCCGCCAGATAGCCGTAAATCAGCACGATGCGGCAGCGGTAGGACTGATTCTTGTACAGGTGATGGAGTATGTCGCTCATCGCCAGCTCGGCATCATGGTGCGTGAGCTTGAGCACCAGCGTCGCATCTTCGGTGTCACGGAAGGTCACGCAAAAGGCGCTGAGCATGTCTTCCCAGTTCTTGCGGCCATCACCGGGATTGAACACCGAGGTGTAGACCACACCGTCGAGCAACAACTCCTGTTCGGTGACCGGCGCCTCGAAGTCGATACCGACGCCACGGCGCAGATGTTTCGGGCCAAAGGCGTTGACGTCGAGCTGACGGCTGTCGGCCACCAGCCCCTTGATCTTCAAACGCACCGGGCCGCTTTGCGCTTGACCCTTGAGTTGCTCGCCACGCGCGGCAAAACGATCCCACACTGGCGCCGGTACCGCGACAATCGGGTAATCGGCGTCCATCGCCTCGCGCACTGCGTTGACGGTGTAGCTGGAATGGGTGATCGCCGCACCGCAGGCGTGCAGCACGGTGCGCCAGTCGTTGCGCGGCTCGCCGGCAAACGGTTCGTTGGGAATGGTGCTGAACTCCCAGGCAAACACCGGCAACGTCGGACAGGCAAAATGCAGCGGCGTGCGATGTGGCGGCGAGAACGACAGGAACACACAAGGCTCACCGCGAGCCAGACAGTCCAGGTACAACGCATCGACTTCCAACGCCGGATCGACGACTTCGATCACCCGGCCCAGACGTTCGAGTACCGGCCGGTATTCCTTGAGCACGAAGTAATAGCTGTACTCCGATCGGCCGAGGTTCTGCACGATGGTGTGCTGATTGGTTTCCGAATGAATGATGATCAGCATGAGGCGTTATCCGTCACGGTTCCGGCGATGGCCGCTTGCGGAGCGAGGCCGAAGAAGTCCGCCATGCGCTGCTGCACCGGGGCGAACGCGCAGTAATCGTGCATGCGCTGGATCGCCGCATCGGACATCTGCCGATACTGCCCGGGTTGCGTCCTGGCCATCCGGTAGCTGTTTTCGTAAGCGATTTTCAGCGATCCCCAGTCCGGGCGATAACGCAGGGTGCGATAGATGATGCGCGTGTCCTGCGGCCAGATGGTCAGCTCCTCACTGGCCTTGACCACGAACGCCACCGACTCGTCGATGTAGTCTTCCATCGCCGTATGATTCGGCGCGATCACCGGTTTGCCACTGGCCATGAACTCCATCAGCGGCAGGCACAGACCCTCGCAGCGCGAAGCGTTCACGTAGAAACTGGCAGCCTCGTAGAGCCGGGCAAATTGTGGATCATCCAGGTAGCCATGCATCACCAGCACGCGGCACGCACAAGGCGAAAGCTGCGCCAGCAGGGTCATCAATTCGCTGTAGTAGGACGCCAGATCGCCCTGGGTAATCTTCAGCACCAGCGTCGCGTCAGGCGTATCGCGGAACGCCCAGCAGAACGCGGTGACCAGTTGATGCCAGTTCTTGCGGCCATCCTGTGGATTGAACACGGTGACGTAGATCACCCCGTCCACGGTGGTTTCGACCACCGATGAGGTGTCGGGCAAATCCAGTGGCGGCGGTTCGATCACCGGTATGGCGGGCGCACTGGCAATGGCCGGCAGGCGCTTCTCAAGCCAGGCATGAGCCTTGTCCGGCACGAGGTCACGAACGCCTTCCCAATACCAGTGATGGAGAAACTGCACGCGCGGTACCGGCGGCGTTTGCTCGCGGCCAAGATTCAATGCCCACAGACGCAAATAGTGCCGGGCAATCACGAAACGCCGTTTGAGGGTCAACGGAGGCGGCCGCGCCGCTTCGATTTGCGCGGCCAGTGCGGCTTCTTCTTCGGCGGTCAACGGAACCGGAATCAGCGCATCGGCAGACAAGTTCAGCGTACGCGTATCGAACAGGCAACCCTTGATCGCCAGCGACATACCGGGATTGACCGGCGCACTGACATGACGCTCACGAATGGCGGCAAAGTTTTCCCACAGCGGTGTCGGCAGCACCAGCACCGGAAAATCTTCCCCCATCGACCGGCGGATGGCACGGGCGGTATGGCTCGACAAGGTGATGACCCGGCCCTGACGCGCAAGCATTTGCGTCCAGTCCTGGCGCGGGTCGTCGTCGCGCTGTTCGTCGGGGATGGAATCAAACTCCCACGCGATAACGCAGACTGTCGGGCATTCAAGGTCGTTCGGGGTTTTCTGCGGTGGAGTGAACGACAGAAACAGGCTGTCTTCGCCCGCAGCGCGCAACTGCCGGAAAAGCGGATCGACCTCGGCGGTGGAGGACACCACATGCACTCGCCCAAGGCTTTCGAGCACCGGGCGATAAGCCTTGAGCACGAAGTAGTAACTGTATTCGGGACGCCCGAGACTCTGGCTGATGGAACTGTCGTTGACGTCCGAGTAAAGAATGAAGTTCATGGCATCCCACGATGAAACCGCCATCCCGGCAGCCTCACACTGTGACGGCCGAGCGTGGGATCGGATCGGCAATGCCGTCTTCCGTCCTGCGTCTTCGGTCACGTCTTTGTTCTTGTTTTAGTGGTCGGTTTTACCTTGTTGCGCGACGATCCCGGCGAACCCCGGATGATCGCGACGAGGGGCATTCTAAACACATCCGTTGAGGATTCGTGAACCGCCCGGCGAGAATAAATCGGGCTACGCTGACGAGAACTGACCGGTCACGGTTGGACCTGTTGAAATTGCCGCGCAATTGGCACAGATTGTTGCCAAACAACTACAACAACGACTTCGCCTGCCTGATTTCCGGTTTCAACTACCGGTCTGACAGACCTTCCCTCAAAGCCTGTGGGAAATGGCGAAAGTTAAAGACCAAGGGGTCGCTGTTTGAAAAAGCGTCTGTTCGTCACGGGTCTGAGTGGATTCGTGGGACAACATATCCAGTCGCGTCTGACATTGACCGACTCCTCGTGGGAGCTGCTGCCTGCCGCTGCGCCCTACGACCTGACGGTACCTGACAGCCTTGTCGGTCTATGGCCGCAGATGCCCGACGCCGTCATTCATCTGGCCGGCCAGACTTTCGTTCCCGAAGCCTTCCGAGACCCGGCACGCACGCTCGCAATCAATCTGCTCGGCACGCTCAATCTGTTGCAGGCGCTCAAGGCTCGCGGCTTTACCGGCACCTTCCTTTACGTCAGCTCCGGCGATGTCTACGGCCAGGTCAGCGAGCCCGAACTGCCCATCACCGAACAGCAACCGCCCTGCCCGCGCAATCCGTATGCGGTGAGCAAACTGTCGGCCGAATTCCTCAGTCTGCAATGGGGCCTGAGCGAAAACCTGCCGGTGCTGGTGGCGCGACCGTTCAATCACATCGGCACAGGGCAGAAGGACAGCTTCGTCATCGCCAGCGCCGCGCGCCAGATCAACCGCATCAAGCAAGGCCTGCAAGCGCCACAACTGGAAGTCGGTGACATCGACGTCACCCGGGATTTCCTCGACGTCGGCGACGTGGTCTCGGCGTATTTCGCACTGCTGGAAAAAGGCACGCCGGGGCAGGTCTACAACATCTGTTCGGGACGCGAGCAAAGTATCCGCAGCCTGATCGAGCAACTGGGCGATCTGGCGCAAGTCGAGATGCAACTGGTTCAAGACCCTGCGCGCATGCGTCGTGCAGATCAGCGTCGAGTTTGCGGCAGCCATCAACGGCTGGCCCAGACCACAGGATGGACGCCTGCAATCACAACACAACAATCCCTGCGGGCGATCCTGTCCGACTGGGAGACACGAGTACGACAAGAATGACTAAAAGTGCACTGATCACAGGGATCACCGGCCAGGACGGCGCTTATCTGGCCAAACTGCTGCTCGACAAGGGCTACAAGGTGCACGGTCTGGTGGCCCGGCGCAGCAGCGATTCACGCTGGCGCCTGCGCGAAATGGGCGTCGAAGCCGACATCGTCTATCTGGACGGTGACATGGCCGACGCCTGCTCGGTGCAACGTGCGGTCATCAAGTCGGCGCCGGACGAGGTGTACAACCTGGCCGCGCAAAGCTTCGTCGCCGCCTCGTGGGATCAACCGGTGACCACCGGCATCGTCGATGGCCTGGGTGTCACGCACCTGCTCGAAGCGATTCGTCAGTTCAGCCCGCACACGCGTTTCTATCAGGCATCGACCAGCGAAATGTTCGGTCTGATCCAGGCCGAGCAACAGGACGAAAACACCCCGTTCTACCCACGCAGCCCGTACGGCGTGGCCAAGCTTTATGGTCACTGGATCACCGTCAACTACCGTGAAAGTTTCAACCTGCACGCCAGCAGCGGCATCCTGTTCAACCACGAATCACCGCTGCGCGGCATCGAGTTCGTGACGCGCAAAGTCACTGACGCTGCCGCCCGCATCAAGCAAGGCAAACAGCAGGAGCTGAGCCTGGGCAATATCGACGCCAAGCGCGATTGGGGTTTTGCCGGCGACTACGTCGAAGCCATGTGGCTGATGCTGCAACAGGACAAACCTGACGACTTCGTGGTCGCCACTGGCGTTACCACCACCGTGCGCGAGATGTGCCGCATCGCCTTCGATCACGTCGGCCTCAACTACCGCGATTACGTGAAGATCGACCCGGCGTTTTTCCGCCCGGCAGAAGTCGAAGTGCTGCTCGGCAACCCGGCCAAGGCTCAGCGTGTGCTGGGCTGGAAACCGAAAACCGATCTGGATACCTTGATCCGCATGATGATGGATGCGGACATGAAACGCGTCGCCAAGGAGTAGGCCATGCTGATCCCCGTGATTTTGTCCGGCGGTGCCGGGACTCGTTTGTGGCCAGTGTCCCGCGAGGGCCATCCGAAGCCGTTCATGACCCTGCCCGACGGCCAGTCGCTGCTGGGCAAGACTTACCAGCGCGCCGCTGCTTTGCTCGACGGCTGGGGCGACATCGTCACGGTGACCAACCGCGAATACTACTTCCAGAGCAAGGATCACTGCTGCGCGGCGCACGTCTCACGACATCGCGGGCACTTCCTGCTGGAGCCGACCGGACGCAACACCGCGCCGGCCATTGCTGCGGCAGCGCTATCGCTGCAAGCGCTGCATGGTGATGACGCGATCATGGTGGTGATGCCTGCCGACCATTTGATCGTCAATCAGGACGCGCTGAAAAGCGCAGTCGAGCATGCAGTCAATCTGGCAAAGGACGGTTATCTGGTGACCTTCGGCGTGCTGCCGACGGCAGCGGAAACCGGTTTCGGCTACATCGAAACCGGCGCACCGCTGGATGCCAAAGGCGCGGCCAAAGTGCAGCGCTTCGTCGAGAAACCCGACCTGCAAACCGCCACGCATTATCTGGAAAGCGGCAACTTCCTGTGGAACTCGGGAATGTTCTGCTTCACCACCGCGACGCTGATTGCCGAGCTGCAACTGCACGCGCCAGAGCTGCTGGAACAGACCCGCGCCTGCATGGCCGCCAGTGAGCCGGTAGAAACCGTCGGCTGTCTGCAGCAGGAATTGTCGCCGACACTGTTCGCTGAAATCACCGACATCTCCATCGACTACGCGCTGATGGAGCGCTCGGAAAAAGTCGTCGTCGTCCCTGCCGGATTCGACTGGAGCGACATCGGTTCCTGGGGCGCCGTCGCCGCGCTGGTGCCGGCCGATGCCGATCACAACCGCACCAGCGGCGAAGCGATCTTCATCGACAGCCACCACAACTTCGTCCAGAGCGAAGACCGTCTGATCGCCGCTGTTGGTGTGGATAACCTGATCATCATCGACACCGCCGATGCGGTGCTGGTGGCCCACGCTGACCGCACGCAGGATGTGCGGCGAGTAGCCAAACAACTCAAAGACAAAGCCCACGAAGCCTATCGCCTGCACCGCACGGTCAGCCGACCGTGGGGCACTTACACCGTGCTCGAAGAAGGCCCGCGCTTCAAGATCAAGCGCATCGTGGTCAAGCCCGGCGGCAAGTTGTCCCTGCAAATGCACCATCACCGCAATGAACACTGGGTGGTCGTCGAAGGCATGGCCAAGGTCACCAACAACGGCAGCGGTACCACGCTGGTGGCGAAGAACGAATCGACGTTCATCGCCGCCGGCCACAAGCATCGCCTGGAAAACCCCGGCGTGATTGATCTGGTGATCATTGAAGTGCAAAGCGGCGAATACCTGGGAGAGGACGACATCGTCCGCTTCGAAGACCATTACGGCAGGACGGTTTAAATGCTGCTTTCCCTGTACCGCTCGCTGTATGGCTATCGAGGTTTCATCCTCGGCAGCGTGCAGCGAGAGTTTCAAGCGCGGTATCGCAATTCGCTGCTCGGTGCGCTTTGGCCAATCTTCAATCCGCTGTCGATGATCATCGTCTACACGGTGATCTTCTCCCACATCATGCGTGCCCGCCTGCCCGGCGTGGATGACAGCATGGCTTACAGCGTCTACCTGTGTGCCGGGCTGCTGGCCTGGGGACTGTTTTCGGAAATCACCCTGCGCAGCCAGAACATGTTTCTGGAAAACGCCAACCTGCTGAAGAAAATCAGCTTCCCGCGGATCTGCCTGCCGGTGATTGTGCTGTGCAACGCGGCGATCAATTTCGCCATCATCATCGGTCTGTTTCTCGGGTTTCTGCTGATCACCGGACGCTGGCCGGGCATGGCCCTGCTGGCGCTGATCCCGCTGATTGCCCTGCAAATGATGTTCTGTGCGGGACTGGGCATGGTGCTCGGCGTACTCAACGTGTTCTTCCGTGATGTCGGGCAACTCTTCGCCATCTGCCTGCAATTCTGGTTCTGGCTGACGCCGATCGTCTATCCGATCAGCATCCTCCCGGACTGGGTGCAGTGCCTGCTGCAACTCAACCCGCTGACCAACCTGATCGCCAGCTATCAGAATCTGTTCCTGTATGGGCAATGGCCGGTCTGGAGTTCGCTGCTGCCGGTGTTTATTGCCGGCGTGGTGATGTGCCTGATCGGGCTGCGGCTGTTTCGTCAACGGGTCGGCGAAATGGTGGATGAACTCTGATGGGGCATATTCGTGTAACCGGCCTGGGCAAGGCCTATAAGCAATACCCGAACCGCTGGAGCCGTCTGGCCGAGTGGCTGATCCCGTTTTCGCCGATTCGCCACCGTCAGCACTGGGTACTGCAAGACGTCGAATTCGAGATTCAGCCCGGTGAGGCAGTGGGCATAGTCGGCGCCAACGGGGCCGGCAAAAGCACTCTGCTGAAGATGATCACCGGCACCACCCAACCGACCTGCGGCAAGATTGAACTCAACGGCCGCGTGGCGGCGTTACTGGAACTGGGCATGGGTTTTCACCCGGACTTCACCGGGCGGCAGAACGCGGTCATGGCCGGTCAACTGCTGGGAATGCAGGTCGGCGAAATCGAAGCGTTGATGCCCGATATCGAACTGTTCGCGGAAATCGGCGAGGCCATAGATCAGCCGGTTCGCACCTATTCCAGCGGCATGCAGATGCGTCTGGCATTCAGCGTCGCGACGGCTCGGCGCCCGGACATCCTGATCGTCGATGAAGCCTTGTCGGTGGGTGACGCCTACTTCCAGCACAAAAGCTTCGAACGCATCCGCAGCTTCCGCAAGGCCGGCACCACGCTGCTGATCGTGTCCCACGACCGCTCGGCGATCCAGTCGATCTGCGACTCGGCGATCCTGCTCAAGGATGGCCACATGGCCATGTACGACAAACCCGAAGTGGTGCTGGATTACTACAACGCGCTGATGGCCGAACGCGAAGGCCAGGTCGTGCGTCAGGAAATGCTCGCTGGCGGTGAAGTGCAAACCATCTCCGGCACCGGTGAGGCCGGGATTCTCGGCGTGCGCCTGCTGGACGAACAAGGCCGCTCCATTGACGTGGCAGAGGTCGGTCAGCCGGTAGTGCTGGAAGTGCAGGTCGAAGTGCGTCAGGACATCGAGCGTCTGGTGCTCGGCTTCATCCTCAAGGATCGGCTGGGTCAGATGATGTATGGGATCAATACCCATCGTTTGGACAAGGCACTGACCGACCTGCATGCCGGGGAACGCTTCACCTATCGCTTCGCCTTCGTCATGGGATTGGGCAAGGGCAACTATTCGGTGTCGCTGAGTCTGTCGCGGCTGGATTCGCACATGGATCGCAATTTCGAGTGGCGCGACTACGGTCTGGTGTTCCATGTGATCAACAATCGTCAGGAAGACTTTGTCGGTTGCTCATGGCTGGGCGCCACGACCACGATCACCCGCCAATCCGAGGCAACGCTGACTGAGCGTGCGCCATGACCCGGCTACTGGTGGAATGCACTCACGTATTCAAAAACCCGAAGATCAACTCCGGGATTCAGCGCGTGGTGCGCAACGTCATCAATCGGTTGCCGGCCAGTGTCGATAACGTCGAGTGCATGCCGGTGGTGTCGATCAAGGGCCAGCTCTACCGCGTCACGCGGCTGGCGGCACTGGATACTCCGCTGTTCAACGCACTTGAAACCTTCGGCGGGCGGCTGGAGCGACTGGCCCATCGCTTTTGGCAGCTGCACCAGCGGCTCGATAAAAAATGCTCATCCAAAACACTACGCCGAGTGCTGTACGTCGCTTATCGCCTGACATCCATCAGCGTTTTCGGCTTGCCGTTGCGGGTGATCGGACGGCTCAACCGCACCCAACTGCTCAAACGCTGCACGCCGCTGCAACATCAACCCGGCGATCAACTGGTACTGCTGGATTCGTCCTGGCATTCGGATTTTTTCCCTCACGCCGAACAGCTCAAGCGCGACGGCGTGGGCATCGTCGCGGTGATCTACGACCTGATCCCGCTGACGCATCCGCAGTTCTACGACACGCGGCTGGTGCAGGTTTTCAGCGAATGGTTTGACTGGATCACCCGCACGGCTGATGGCTACATGGCGATCTCGGCAACGGTGCGTGATCAAGTGCACGAAGAGTTGCAGCGGCAGCTTGGCGCGGCACAGACAGACAAACTCTGGTTCGACTATTTCCATCTCGGTTCCGAACTGGATCTGCACAGCGCCGAAGCCGTCGTCGAACCGCGCCTGCAACGCCTGTTCGCCACACCCGAGCCGGTGTTCCTGATGGTCAGCACCATCGAGCCACGCAAGAACCATCAATACCTGCTCGACGCCTTCGACCGCGCCTGGGCCGCTGGCTCGCCAGCGCGTTTGTGTATCGCCGGACGCATCGGCTGGAAATGCGATGCCCTGCTCGCCCGGGTGCGCAACCATCCCGAACTCAACCGTCGGCTGTTCATGTTCAATGACCTAGGCGACACCAGCCTCGAACACGCCTACGCCCACGCCAGTGCGCTAGTGTTTCCGTCCTTCGTCGAGGGCTTCGGCCTGCCGCTGGTGGAAGCCATGCAGCGCGGCTTGCCGGCGATGGGCAGCGACATTGCGGTGTTCCGCGAGATTGGCGGCGAGTTCATGGCTTACTTCGACTTGCACGACCCGCAAAGCCTGGCCGATCTGGTCGCGGCGTTCGCCAGCAGCGGCCAGTTTCCGGCGGCCCTTGATGTGGCTGACTGGCGCTGGATCGGCTGGGGCGAAGCCAGTGCGCAATTGACCGAACGCACCCTGCGCAATGTTCTTGAGGCGCCGGCGGCGCAGGCGAGGCAGCATGCGCATTGCTCTTAACGCGCGCATTCTCCAGGCACCGCGCACCGGCATCGGCCAGTACGTCGCCGAACTGGTCAACGCCTTGCGCAGCGAAAATGATGTCGAGGTCGCGCTGTTCCACGGCTGGGGCTGGAGCTCGGCATTGCCGGAAGCGGCCATGCCCGGTTACTCGCGGCTGACCCCGCTGCTGCGGCAGATTCCCGGGGCTTATCAGGCGCGGCGCTGGCTGGAGCAGAAGCGCTTCGATCAGGGCCGGGCGCAGAACATCGACCTGTATCACGAGCCGAGCTTGTGGCCGCTGGCCTTCGACGGCCCGACCGTCATCACCCTGCATGACCTGACCCACGTACATTTCCCCGAGACTCAGCCGCCAGCACGACTGAAGGAAATCGAACGGCGACTGGCGGCGGGCGTGCAGCAGGCGCGGCTGATTCTGACCGACTCACAAGCCATCGCCGATGAAGCACAGGATTATTTCGGCCTGCCCGCCGAGCGCTTTGTCGTCGCGCCACTGGGGGTTGCCGAACGCTTCCATCCTCGCGAGCCGCACGCCATCGAAGCGGTGCTTAAGGCGCATGCCGTCGAGGCACGGGAATACTTTTTGTGCGTGGGTACGCTGGAACCACGCAAGAACCTCAATCTGGCCCTGCGCGCCCATGCCTTGCTACCGGAAGCGGTGCGCCAGCGCTTTCCGCTGTTGATTGTCGGCATGGCCGGCTGGCAGCAGGCGCATTTCAGCGATGAGTTGCGTCTGGGCCTGGCCTCGGGTCACGTGTGCCTGCTCGGCTATCTGCCGGACGAAGACTTCGCGCAATTGCTGGCCGGGGCCCGCGCGCTGGTGTTTCCGTCGCTGTACGAAGGCTTCGGCCTGCCGGTGCTGGAGGCGATGGCCAGCGCAACGCCGGTGATCCTCACCCGCTCTTCGGCGATGCCCGAAGTCGCCGGCGCTGCGGGCAACTATATTGAACCTGACGATGCTGACGGCTTGCGCGACGCAATGAGCCGTCTGATCGACGATCAAGCGCATTGGCAGGCATGCCGCGAAGCCGGATTGCAGCAGGCACGGCTTTTTTCCTGGGAACGTTGTGCACAGGCCACGGCCGGTGCTTATCGCCAGGCCATGGGAGGTTGAATGAAAGTTCTGCATTTTTTCAAAACGTACCTGCCTGATTCCGTCGGCGGTATCGAGCAAGTGATCTTCCAGCTGTGCGAAAGCGGCGCCAAACACGGTATCGACGGTCAGGTGCTGACTCTCAGCGCCGATCCCACACCCGCCGTGGTAAAACTCGGCCAGCACGAAGTGCATCGCGCCAGACTCGACATTCAGTTCGCCTCCACCGGGTTTTCCTGGAGCGTGTTCAAACAGTTTCGCGAGATGGCCGCCGAGGCCGACGTAGTCAACTACCACTTCCCGTGGCCGTTCATGGATCTGGTGCACTTCGCCAGCGGCATGAACAAGCCAAGCGTGGTGACCTACCACTCGGACATCATTCGCCAGAAGCACCTGCTCAAACTCTACCGACCGCTGATGAACCGCTTCCTCGCCAGCGCCGACCGGATTGTCGCGGCCTCGCCGAATTACCTGCACACCAGCGATGTGTTGCAGCAATTCCAGGACAAGACCCGGGTGATCCCCTACGGTTTGAACAAGGCCGGTTATCCACAGGCCGATACGGAGCGGATGAACCGCTGGCGCCAGCAGCTTGGGGATAAGTTCTTCCTGTTCGTTGGAGTCATGCGCTATTACAAGGGTTTGCACATCCTGCTCGAGGCGCTGAAAGACGTGGATTATCCGGTGGTGATCGTCGGCGCCGGGCCGCTGGAACTGGAACTGCACGCCCAGGCCGTCGCACTGGGCCTGCGCAATATTCACTTCCTCGGCCGCCTCGGTGATGAAGACAAAGTCGCCCTGCTGCAACTGAGCTACGCCATTGTGTTCCCTTCGCACCTGCGCTCGGAAGCGTTCGGCATTTCGCTGCTGGAGGGCGCGATGTACGGCAAACCGATGATCTCCAGCGAGATCGGCACCGGCACCAGTTACATCAACATCCACAACGAGACCGGTTTGGTCGTGCCGCCGAGTAATCCACAGGCCTTCCGCGAAGCGATGCGCACCCTGTGGGAAAACCCGCAACGCGCCGCAGAAATGGGTGTGAAGGCTGAAGCCCGGTATCGGCAACTGTTCACCGCCGATGAAATGGGCCGCAAGTGGACGGAGCTGTATCAGGAATTGCTCGAAGAAAAATCCCTGTCTTACGCGTAACAAACTGTAGGAGCTGCGGCACGCTGCGATCTTTTGATTCTGTTTGAGAGAGCAAGATCAAAAGATCGCAGCGTGCCGCAGCTCCTACATGATCGAGTTACAGGTCCAGCACCAGCGGTGCATCACTTTGTGCAGGCACCGCGCAGCAGATCAGCACTTGTCCTGCTTCCGGCATGTCCGCCGGGGGCTGTGGATAATTCACTGCGCCGCTGATCAAACGGGTTTTGCAGGTGCCGCAGGAACCGCCGCGACAACTGAACTCCGGGCGCAGACCTCGGCTTTCCGCGAGTTCCAGCAAGCTGCTGCCGTCCGGTTGCCAGCGCGCCTCTTTGGCCGAACGTTCAAATACCACTGGCACTGAAGTGGTGGCCGCCGGCAGTTGCTCGATCACGATGGCATCCAGATCGGCTTGGCGCTTGAGAGTCGAAGGGCCGAAGTTTTCCGCGTGAATCTGCGCATCGCGCACATCAAGATCACGCAGGCTGTCATAAAGCCCCTGAGTAAACGCGCCCGGCCCGCAGAGGACAAAGTCCACCTGATCGAAGTCTTCAACGTCGAGCACGCTTTGCAGCAATGCCAGATCGACGCGCCCCGTCAGATCGAAGTCCTCGCCTTCCAATACATCCGCCTCCGGTTGGCTGAGCACCCGTATCACGCGAACGGCACCCCCAGCGTCTTCCAGCAAACGATCCAGTTCAGCGCGAAACGGCTGATCGGCAAGCGTGCGTGAACCCTGCAATAACAGCGTCGGACGAATCCCCCGGGTGCGCAGCCCCTGATACACCACTTCCCGCAGCATCGACAGCAACGGCGTAATGCCGACACCCGCCGCCAGCAACACCAATGGCCGTCGCTCCAGCGGCGCGACCGTGAAATGCCCTTGTGGCGCTCGCGCTTCCAGTACATCGCCAACACGAATCTGCCCATGCAAGTGGCTCGAAATAAGCCCTTCGCGCTTCACACTGATACGAAAGAAACCATCAGACGGCGCACTTGACAGGCTGTAGGTGCGGATATGCACCTCGCCATCGAGGGTGAACCTCAGCGGTAAATGCTGGCCGGCCTGAAACACCGGCAAACCGACGCCGTCGGCCGGTTCCAGATAGATTGAGCGAATGCTGCGACTTTCCGCCTCGATTCTCGCTACTCGCAGCGGCCGCCAGGCGTTGCCCAAAGCCTGCGCCTGCAACCGCGCTTCGGCCTCGGCCCAGTTGCCGGTCAACAAACTGGTGGGCGACATCCCATCAAAGCGCCAGCGCAGAGCCAGCGCTGCCGGGCGCCGCACCAGTTTCTCCACATCGAACGTCCACAGATGCTCGGCACCTTGAAAGGCTTCGATCTCTGCGCCTTCGAGGACGATTTCAGTACGCCCGCTCAGTTGCAGCAAATCCCCTGTGGAAAAGTCGATGAACAGCAGGCCCGCCCGGGGGTTGAGCAGCAGATTGCCGAGGGTGTTGAAGTGCAGATTACCGGCGAAATCAGGAATCGTCAGGCGGTTGCCTTCGATCCGCACGAAACCGGCCTGACCGCCACGGTGCGAAACATCCACCGCACGCTGGCCGTCGATATCCACATAACTGGCGACAAAGAACGTGTCGGCGCCTTCGATCAAGGCTCGGGCGGCTTCATCGAGGCCGTCGAGGTGCTGAGGTTTGCGTGTCTGCGGGTCGGTCAACGGCACCCGCTGAAACTGCCGCAACTGAATGTACTGCGGACAGTTGCCGAAGGCTTGATCCACCGTTACCTGAAAACCTGCATCGCTCAACGCGCCGACATGGCCATTGAGGCGATTGCGCCGACGTGTGTGCAATTCGATGCCGAGCAGGCCGATGGCTGCGCCGTCCTGCAACTGCGCCGGATCATCAGCGTCGGGCAGACTGGAAAACTGTAACTGCGCAGGCTCTGGCGATTGGGCAAAACCCGGCGCGCCTTCAAGCACACTGGCCCAAGGACGACCGTCGCCATCCACCGCGCCGTACAACATGAACGGCAATTGCCGATAGAACTCACGGTGTTGGTCCGGCATCCAGTTGCGAATGACCTTACGCCCGAAGGCCTCCATGCGTTCTGCGACGCCGACGCGAGCCTGCAATTGCTGCTCGCCGGCATGCCACGGTGAATGCTCCATCACGGCTTCTCCCCTGCGCCGCTGGCGCAGTGTGGACGGCCCGGCTCGAACCGGGCCGCAACATCAGGCGGTTTTTTGCAACCCGGCGACGGTGCGCGGCATGCCGACAAAACCGGGCAAGGCTTCGATGCGTTGCAGCCAGGCGCGGACATTGCTGTAGTCATCCAGCGAGACGTTGCCTTCCGGCGCATGGGCGATGTAGCTGTAGGCCGCGATGTCGGCGATGGTCGGCTCGCTGCTGGCCAGATAGGCCGACTTGCCCAGTTCCAGTTCCATTACCTTGAGCAGGTTATGTGCACGAGAAATCGTGTCCTCGGCATTCAATTGAGCACCGAACACTGTAACCAGCCGCGCCGCAGCAGGCCCGAAAGCAATCTGCCCCGCCGCTACCGACAACCAGCGCTGGACCCGAGCGGCACCGACCGGATCGGCGGGGAGCCAACGGCCATTGCCGTATTTTTGTGCCAGATACACAAGGATTGCATTGGAATCGGCCAGCACCACACCGTCATCGTCGATCGCCGGTACTTGCCCGAAGCTATTGATTGCAAGGTAGGCCGGTTGCTTGTGCTCGCCCTTGGCCAGATCAACGAAGATCTCTTCGGTCGGCAGTTGCAGCAGGGACAGCATCAGTTCAACCCGATGAGCATGGCCGGAACGCGGGAAATTGTAGAACTTGATCGGTTGCATGGTCGACTCCGCTGGAGTGGCGCCGCTCAGGACTGACGGCGCCGATGAGGGCCATCTTCTACCTATCGCGAAAACAACAGAATCACCACAAATCGCAATCGATTATTTCAACTAGCGCAATAACGCCGCATTCTTCAGCGCCGGGTGTTCACGCAAGGCCCTGACCGCGAAATCGACAAAACTGCGCACCCGCGCCGGGGCTTTACGCCCACCCTGATACACCACGTGGATTGGCAGCGGCGGCAGCTCGAAGTCCGCGAGCACCACTTCCAGTTCGCCGCTGGCCACCTTGTCCGCCACTTGATAGGAAAGCACCCGGGTCAGCCCGACACCCATGCAGGCGGCGGTGATCGCAGCTTGATTGGCGGTGACCACCAGTCGCGGTTCCGGACGCACATTCAGCGGTTCACCCTGATCGAGAAACGGCCAACTGCGCAGTTGGCCGATAGAGGACGTCGCCACTACCGGAGCGCCAGCCAGCTCTTGCGGATGCGTCGGCCGGCCATGAACGGCGAAGTAACCGGGCGATCCGCAAATCACCCGACGTACTTCGCCCACCCGGATTGCATGCTGATTGCTGTCCGGCAGTTCACCGATGCGTACCGCGACATCGATGCCCTCCTCGACCATGCTCGCCACCCGGTCGAGCAACAGCGCGTTGATCGCCACGTCCGGATACTGCGCGAGGTAATCGGCCATTACCGGCGTGACAAACAACTGACCAAACAGCACCGGCGCGGTGACCGTCAATTGTCCACGGGGCTGGGTATGGCTGCCGGCAGCGGAGTCCTCGGCTTCCTGCACTTCAGCGAGAATCCGCCGACAGTCTTCCAGATAACGCTGGCCTGCCTCGCTGACATGCACGCTGCGCGTGGTGCGGATCAGCAGTTGCGTGCCGATCCGCTGCTCCAGCGCCGCTACCGCACGGGTGACGCTGGCCGCGGACAAACCCAGGCGCCGCGCCGCAGCGGAGAAACCCTGCTCCTGAGCGACAGCGGCGAAGACCTGCATTTCCTGGAAGCGATCCATGGGCTGAAAATCTCACGGTGAGCATCCGGTGAATTATGCATATCCTCCGGCACCACGGCAGAACAATCTCAGAGCCCCAGTTCCAGCTCATATAGAGAGCTGAGCGCCTGCCGACGACGGATCAACCGCGCTTCACCATCCGCCAACAACACCTCAGGCAACAGCGTACGGGTGTTGTAGTTGGACGACATCGACGCGCCATAAGCGCCGGTATCGTGGAACACCAGCAAGTCACCAACCTGCGCCTCGGGCAGCATTTGCGGGCGCAGTTCGTGTTCGTCCTGAGTGAAAATATCCCCGGATTCGCACAACGGGCCACCGACCACGGTTGGCGTCAGCGGTCGCTCGACCGGACGGCCATCGGCGTCGATCAACGTCGTATGGTGGTAGGCGCCGTACATCGCCGGGCGCATCAGGTCGTTGAAACCGGCATCGACCAGCACATAGTTGCGGTTGCCCATGCGTTTGACCGCGCGCACCTCGCACACCAGAAAACCCGATTCGGCCATCAGGAACCGGCCGGGTTCGATTTCCATGCGCACTGGATGGCCGAGCAACGCTTCGATCTCTTGCCGGGCAGCAGCCCAAGTCTGTGCGTAACGCTGGATATCCACAGCCTTGTCTTCCAGACGATACGGTGTAGAAAGCCCGCCGCCGATGGAGAACGCCTCGATGTCCTGCTTTAGTGAACTCACCAGATCCACCATTGCCCGCGCCACTTGCTCAAGGTGCGAGTAATCCACTCCCGAGCCGATGTGCATATGCACGCCGACCAGCTTCAGGTCGAATTCGCGGATCACGGCCAGAGCGTCGTGAATCTCTTCATGCCAGATGCCGTGTTTGCTGTTTTCGCCACCGGTATTGGTCTTGCGGCTGTGGCCGTGACCAAACCCCGGGTTGATCCGCAGCCACACGCGATGGCCGGGGGAGCGCTCGCCCAACTGGCGCAGCATGTCGATGGAACCGGCATTGACCTCGACGCCTAGCTCGACAACGCGATCCAGGGTTTTACGGTCGAACAGATCACAGGTGAACACGATCCCTGCCGGCGAACCTTCGGTACTGAAACCCGCCATCAACGCCCGTTCAACTTCGCCCAAGGACACCGCATCGACGTGCAGTCCCTGCTCGCGCATCAGGCGCAGAACGTGGATGTTGGAACAGGCTTTCTGTGCATAACGAACGGTATCGAACCCTCGTAGACGCTCGATCCGCTCAACAATCGTCGCGGCGTCGTAGCACCACAGCGGTGAACCATGAAGTTTCAGGGAATCGGCAAGAAGCGTGAACGGCGGGAATTGGGTCATGACGCGGGCTCGCAGGGAAGATTGAAGCAAGCATGCCGAGTCATCCTCATTTGTAAAAATAGCTATTTATTCATCAGCCATTCATATCTGATATGACGTCTTCAAAACCCGCGAGGAATGCCGGTGAAGATTTCACTGCGACAGGTAGAGATTTTCCGCTCGATCATGCTGGCCGGCAGCGTCACCGGTGCCGCACGCTTGCTCTTCACATCGCAGCCAACCGTCAGCCGCGAACTGGCGCGGCTCGAACACGTGTGCGGCTTGCGCCTGTTTGATCGTGAGGGCGGTCGATTGCTGCCGACCGCACAGGCATTGATGCTGCTCGACGAGGTTGAGCGCAGCTACGTCGGGCTTGAGCGTATTGACCGTTACGCCCAATCGCTGCGCAACTTCGAACACGGTCGCCTCGCCCTTACCTGCCTTCCGTTGTTCTCGCAAACCTTGCTGCCGAAAGTCTGCCGGCGTTTTCATCAGGCCCACGCGGGCATCAGCATCAGCATCGTCGCCCAGGAATCGCCGTTGCTGGAGGAGTCGCTGGTCACCCAGCAACATGACCTCGGTCTGACCGAAGTCGATCAGGTGCCACGCGGCACCCAGGGCGAATTGCTGTTCAGTTCCGATCTGGTCTGCGTCCTCGCACCGGGGCATCCACTGTTGGCGAAAACCGTGCTGTCGCTGGAAGACTTCCATGAGGTCGACTTCATCAACCTCGCCAATCTCGACATCTATAGGCAGACACTCGACGTGCACTTCCGCCAGGCCGGGGTCAATCGGCGCACGGTGATCGAAACCAGCAATGCCGCGTCGGTCTGCGCGATGGTCAGGCAAGGCTTGGGCGTGGCAATCATCAATCCACTGACCGCGCTGGAAGAGTCCGGCCGCGATCTGCTGATTCGTCCACTGACGTTGTCGGTGCCGTACCGGATCATGCTGATCCGCCCGAATCATCGGCCGGCCTCGGTGATTGTCGATGCGTTTTGTGAGGTATTGCATGAAGAGGCGGCGAAGACGGTTCAGGGGATAGAGCAGTTGGTTGCATTGCGCGGCTGAAAAAAACTCGAAAAAAAACCCCGACGTTCGGGGGTTTGATGGTTTTAGAGAATTAAAACTGTCGCAGAGCCCCCTGAAAAAAGGGTGCTGCAGCCAATCTCTGAGAAAGCGCAAAACTGTCGCAAGCGGCCAAAACAACAGTTCAGACACAAGCTCTAGAGAATTAAAACTGTCGCCACCATGTAGGACAAGCCTTTCCGCTGCTTGACCACCTGTTACCGCCCGGCGACGTCAGCAACCTGATCGTATCGGGCTGATGAACATACCATGCCCAAGTCATGTAGTTTAGCGTGATGCTAGTTCGGCAAATTAGCTTCAATTCCGCGCAATAGATGGTGGAATACTCCGATACGAAACCGATGGGCGTTTGCTCACCGGCCCCTTCCTTTAATCAGCAGGGCTACTGGCATGCAGGACAGCTTTCCCGCCCTGAGTCATGACACTTGTCACAGTGACTATGGCCCTCCTCACCGTTCGCTCCGCTGGAACCATGACACTGTCGACACCTGACCTCTTCCGACCCACCGCAAGTCAGGCAGTCGTCTTCGGACAAAAGGCCTGTTCCTTGGCAAGGATCGCAAAGAACAGTTCCCTGACCATCACAATAGTCACAGGCGTCTGCGTTGACCCCACCCTCACCTTCGCACCGGTTGCACTCGCGCGACTTCTCAGCATCCGGATCGTACCAACAACCATCTCCGCCGCAATCAGGACAAGTAACCCCCGCGCGACCACCGTGGCAGTTCGGGCAACTGGTGTAGCCATCATCACAATGTGGACAAGCAATAAGACACGACACATCAACTCTCCCCCTTGGGCAATAATGCGCGATGAGAGCTTGATACATTCCTATCTTCCAATGATTCACAAATGGAGCGGTAGCCTCACCCACATCTAAGATCGTTTCCCTGATATCTTGCTCAGACAATCCTTTATCACGCATGCGATCCATTTGCGCCAATATCGTTATCGCATTCTTACCCGCAATAGACCTGTACCTTCCAGCGATGTTGAAGTCGACAAAATGTTTGGTTGCTCTCGCCTTGTCTACAGCCTCCCAATGGACAGGGGGCTTTACTATAAAATCAAAAACACCAGGTTTTTCAGCGTTTCCTGGTCTAAAACTTGCAAGTATCCATTGTTCAGTAAAAAAGCAGTCTTTGTCGGTATAAGGCTGAATTATTTGAGATTCGGCATCCACGGCAAATGCAGTAGCTTTAGCATCCATATTACAGTCCCTGCATGAGGGCACTAAATTGCTTGGCAAAATCGCAAACTGCGGAAAATTAAATTTTGGCAAGAAATGATCTAAATTTCTAGGAGTGCCAAGTCCACCGCAAAAAGGACAGCCATCAAGAGCAGCGGCTAATAGATAGTCGTATATTTCCCTTGCTGGTTTAGAGCCCGGAACCAAATATTGCTCATAAACTTTAACCAGATCCGACTTTTTCAACAGTCCAATTACAACTGGATCCGGGCCCGCCTTCAAATCGATTGGCGCAATTGTATATAGGTTTCCAATTTTTGATCTCTGCTCGTACTGTAAAGCAGCGACTAGAAGTTCTGCTTTAGCTCCTTCCACCCCGGCTTTTAATACAGCATTTCCAGTCACACCCTCTATGCAACGGTCGATTACATATTCAGGATTATACTTTTCACAATTAAGACGCATCATGGGCGCGCTCCTGATCTCTTGTTTCCACTAAAGACCTAAGCAGTGCCCTCCCCTCCAAACCAAGCTGACCACTATACTCACTGATTATTTCCTCATATTTCTTCCCACTTCTAACAGACGCAGCCAACAAATCATGAAATCCTGAGCGATCAACCTCCAAGTTGAAAACCTCACTAGTGATAACACCAACGTTCTCTCCAAATGTTTCGATTTTAGGTCGGATAGTCACAGAAGCCTTACCTACTCTATTTATCACCCATGCACACGACTTAGGTATTTCTTGCAAGACTACCGGCGAGTGTGTAGCGATAATAGCGACACCATTTCGGTCGTGAAGAAGATCTGCTAATGCTCGAACGAAAGCTGACAATAGTGGAGGGTGCAGGTGGCTTTCTGGTTCGTCTAAAAGAACAAGCGTTTTTTCTTCGACTAAAGCAACTAGCCGGGTTATTGTCAACAAAACAACAGAATGCCCTGAACTCATTTTTTCTAGATATGGCAAAGCTTTGCGATAATAATTATCGTAGAAAATTTGCGAGTCCGCCTGACTTGTTCCGCTTAATTCTTCTTTAATAGCACGAAACACGGACTCTAACTGATGAAGGCCCATTCTGGAGAAATTTTCATCTGATCCAAGCTTTTCTATAGCTTTTAGCCAGCTATCTACTTTCCCGGGAGCACCAAAACATGCGACCAGCGATTTTATACAGTCTCCGCGCAACTCTTGCAGGGTTTTCAGGCTATCATCTATTCCCACTTTTTTAAGGCCGACATAAAAATAACACGTACCTTTTGCAGGGTCCGGTTGGTCAGCAGGCGGAGTGAATGGGTCGAACACACTGAACGAAACAGACACTAAGCTGCTAAAATAGTCGGAAGCAATAGGAGACCCAGATTTATCTAGAAAAAAACCTTGGTTCTTTTTGTTATTAACTGATTCAATCATTCCATTGAGTAAAGTTGTCTTACCTACACCATTACGACCGATGATCGCGTGCACATTGGTGTTTGGCTTGACGTCGACAGAAACGTCAAACGACATTGTTATGCTGCCCACATCCGAGTCTTCAGGTCGTCTATATTGAAAGGCGTATTCGGTAAGCTCTGCCTTACCCCATAAAATACGCGCAAACTGGCCTTTCACCACAGAAAGGCTGTGATATCTCAATAAAGAAGTCCCAAAGACATCCTCGCCAGTAATTTCCTGAATAATTTCTGGCTGGACCACTATATCGCGTAGCGCTGTTAGCACAGTCCGCCTGGTATCGCGATTAAGCTTGGCCATAGCTTTATAGAAATCAACGCTATTACCAAGTGAAAAATATCGTTTATCTAGCTCAGTGAAGCTTTTATCCAATGTAGAAAACGTAGAAACACTTGTAGTTTGTCCTTTGAATGCTATTTTAATGCTACCAACGATTACATAATTCCCATTAGCATCATGCAATGACATATCAAACATTGTCACATATGAGTAATCATTCCAGTTATCCTTTTTTAGATAGACGGTATTTCTACCTAACTGCGGCACCGTCGCGTCAACGGTCAACACCTTAAATTCCATTTTCAGCACCTACTTTCTAGAGAATTTACTATGGATAGCGATCCGGGCTTTACAAACTTAAATCGCGACCACTCTAATTCAGATGACAACCGGACGCTTCGATAAATGTTTAGCGCCGCCAATGTGACCACGCCCCGCTTGTGCTAGCGGGGACTCCTCGCCTGTTTATTGCTTGGTCGCTGATCTGTCGACTGTCTGCGTTAATTGATATCCCTTTACTCGGCTTGCTGTATGTTCTGAACTATTTTGAAAAACTCATCGTAATCTGAGAAGCTGCAGAAACCAGCCTGTTCGCCACGAGTCGAGATGGATATCAGTGGAGGTACTCCTGAGTCGATGTCCGCCAATACACCCTCAATGAAGCTACTGACAATACTGATTTGGTTGTAATAAACCTCACCAGTATCATGTTCAGAACGCTTTTTTTTAGGTTCTTTCAGGAAGTTTTTTAAAATGGCTATTCCGGCGGTTGGGTTATTTGAAAAGAGTTTTAGTATACCTTTAAAGTAATTGGCGCTTGATGCATGTGTTGCCTCTGCGAGCTCATTTAACATGCTTTCAAGTGGATCAGCTTGGATTTGGAACATGTTTTTCAGATTGGTTATCTGAAAGATAGACATATAGGCAATATCGAAACCACCATCGGCAGATATTATCAAGCAACGTAGAGAGTCGATGTGATTTCCCTTGGCCGCAAGGTGCAATGCCATTTCGTAGCACGCCCCGAGATGACCTCTGTTGTGAGCCATCGATAACCAGAGTAGGCAATCATCATTCCGGCCCCCCCCAAGCGAGGCTCCGATCCGATACATGGCGCTGATATGCCCGTTAGACGCCGCTTTAGTTAACTCATAGCTTTCGGCATCAGAGAGCTGATGCTGCGCAAGCATAATGGGTATACAGGCGTCATTTATTCTTTTCTTGAGCAATTCGATTAACTTATCCCAGTTAAGCCTAAAATCACTTAGCGAGCAGTCGTTGAGGTACTGTTTCGCTGATGAACGAGGCCTGCGTGGTTGGGCGTTGTACTCAGCCCTCTTTTCTGTCTTGTAGATCGCTACTGTTTTTTCAGTCGGAAGTATAATGTCATCTGTATGTACCTCACGAAGTGCTTCCGAGGCTTTTCCGTGAAGGTGCTGAAACCAGCTTCCGATCCTGATTTCATACGTTACGTTATTATGTGTGATAGCTGTCATTTTCTTCATCACGGCTGTCCTTGCTTAATCATGTGCTCGATTAAGATAAGCTCGCGCCGCGAAGAGAGCCTGGTCCCAGGACATATTTGGGTGACTCTCCATATAGTCCACTGCAATATTGAGAAGTAAGCGCTCGGCGCCAAGCGGACCAGACTCCAGCATTTTTTGCTCGCGATCAAGGCGTGCAAGTGCACGTCCCTTCTTCTTGCGAAATTCGGGAATAGGGAGAAGAGAAGGTAATATTTCTGACATAACTGCCTCCAGAGTAAGAGGCGGTTTCGCGAATGCAAAGATCCACCTCTCACTATTTAAAATTAGCGAGAAAGAGAATCCGTAACTTGCTTTCGCCGGCCACGAATAAAGCCGTATCGAAAACTTAGCTAAAAAGCACAGAAAGGTCAACCACAAAAACAGACTTGGTGGAAAAAGTGCATAGCCTCCAGGGTGTGTACGGATGCGGAGCCCCTCTTA
This sequence comes from Pseudomonas sp. NPDC087346, assembly GCF_044744235.1. Taxonomy (NCBI): domain Bacteria; kingdom Pseudomonadati; phylum Pseudomonadota; class Gammaproteobacteria; order Pseudomonadales; family Pseudomonadaceae; genus Pseudomonas; species Pseudomonas sp. NPDC087346. The sequence goes on along the minus strand of NZ_JBIUXX010000013.1, from coordinate 10,230 downwards.
GTCGGAGGAGCCTCAGGCCAGTTAGAGAGGTTTGCCGGCAAAGTGGTCGAATGTGGGCGCGCTGGGCGTCAGCGGGATGGGTATGAAGGCCAGGGAAGGCTGATTGATCGCCTGTCGTGCTTCTTGAGCCAAGGAACAAGTAAAGCAAACGACAATGAATGCACATTAGTCGAAAGGATTCAGCTCGAAGCGCCGATCGCGCACTGCAATCTTGAGCTCCCGCTTGACAGTCCTGACATCATCCAGCGAACAGTCTCCGGCTGAGCTCGCAAGATCAAGGCTTTCAAGGCATTTGCTGGCCGCTTCCTCGATTTTGAGATCTCCGCCAGCGCGAGCTAGACGTTCCTTGGTACTCTCAAGAATTGTATTGGCTGCATCTCCAAGCAAAACAAGATCAACACATTCGTGAATGGATCGGCCAATCATAGGTGCCTCATTTGTATTGATTTCCCACAATTTTAGCGGCTAGCTCTGGCAACGTCGAATGCCGATGATTAGCGGCTGCCAGCATTAAGCTTCGACCAGCGTGCACCGAAGCCCAACCCTGAACCCAGTGCGGCTGGTTTTTGAGAACTAAAACTGTCGCAAGAAGGCCCAGTTTCATTGGGCGCGCGCCGACCTCTTGAGAGCACGCAAAGCTGTCGAAGCCAACACTGACGCTGCTTTGAGCAGTTTTTAAAGGGTAGTGGTCAACTAATTTAGGACATCGCGTTAAGTTTTTTCTCGGCCACAGCGGGCGCCAGCCCGCAGGGGTATATAGCAGCGTCTGACTGGAAGCGAGCCGGTCGAGGCTATGCCCATCGGGTCCATCAAACAACTGATCTGCCAAGCTCTTCACCTCTCCGGCTCGGAAGCTTCTCGGTATCGATGCGTTTCCGACACGAAATCGATAAATGCCACTGCTGCGGCAACCGCAAGCCGAGCATGCCTGGGCTGCAGCCCGCGATGTTGGCCGTCCTTACCATGTCCGGTACCATACAAACCTCTCAACTGCGTGAGATTGCTGGTCAACTGAGTGAGGTTGCGGAGGACATTCTTGATGTTTTCAGCGCCCTTAGCTGCTTCACTGACTCCGTCGGGAACCAACTGCAATGCTTTGGTAACCTTCTTTGTCAGATTGCCTAGGTCATCGGCCTTGGTGAACGGAATTTCTCGTTTTGTGAGAATGGACTTGCAGCAGCTTTCCACCAGTTCTTTGGCTGTCCCGATCGCCAATTCGGGGTCTGAATCGACGGCATACTCCAGACGTTCAATTTGCTTCGCCATCCATCCGGCGCTCAACGCCTCGACAACAACTCTCGCTCGCATGACCGACCTAGTTGCGTTCGCTTCTGTCGGAACGCTGCTTATCAACCGGTAGGAAAAGCGTGGGCGGCCGGCGATTTGCTGCTCCTGGTACAACTCCCAGCCGGCGTTCTGGAGTTGATCGTTGAAATACTCAACGAGCTTAATTGCTTCTTCTCGTTGGGGGCGAACTACGGGGTGCACCGTTTCGCAGAGAAACCGGAGAAATGCTTCAGCACTCCCATCGAAGAGGTTGAATCGGGAGTCGCTGAAGACCCAGTCATCCTCCCAGTCATCGTTGTTGTAGCGATGTTGCCAAATGTCGCCGACGGCGTCTTTGTAGCGACTGTCCGTGGAAGGAAGGGTTTCAAGCTCATACAGCCGACTCAGAAACTCAACATCATTGAGCTCCCCATACCACTTCACGCTCTCTAGACGTAGGCCATCGGTGATGTTTTGCCGCACCGATTTCGGTAGGTTGGAAGACTTCCCGGAGCGCCAATCCACATGATACTCACGTGCAGGCACGATCAGCGCCGAGTACGCGTCGCTTTGCTCGTGCTCAGTTACCGTCCTCAGCGCGGTTGTGATCCTTTCCTGGAGCTGGACTCGTTTGACCCCGAGCTTGGCGTACTCCAAAGCAGGAATGATGAAGTGGATTTCCCAATAGTTGGTTCCGCCATTCCAGTTGTCGTTGCCTGTCAGTTCCGCATTCGCAGGATGACCGCGGACTACCTCCGCCGCCTCATCAGCACCCTCTGCGCGGAGAACCGCGTATACCGTCGCCAAAAGCGGCTCAATTTCGGCGTGCTCCATACGGCCCCCCAATCCAGATAACTGAGAGTCATCGTAGCTAGCAGGACGGGCCATCTGCTATCAAAAACTAGATACGTTGGTGAAAAAGCTAAACCCGAGGCATGCCCAGCAAACCAGGGGCCATTCACATGCCTTTCACTTTTCAGCCCTTTCCCTACTTGGGTTCCTCATTCCTTTAACCTGCAAGCGTGCCTTTCACTTCACCCGAGCTCAACCTGTCTTTACAGGAAGAGTCTGTAAGACTGGTAGTCGCTGCTATCCAGGCTTGCGTTGTTCAACCAGATTGAGCAGTCGGCACATCTGTGTGGCCTACGACGAAATGTGGTCCTCGCCCAGCGGGCATGTATCAGCTTCCCGCAAGAGTCCCAGGTGATGCGGTTTGTAGCAGGCTGACACGGATCAAACGATGCTGGCGCCGCCGTCCACCAGCACAGTCGAGGAAGGCGTACTAGCGAGATAGGCGATAGCGTTGGCAACGTCTTCCGGTTGCCAGCACGCCGCGCGCAGCAGCGCCTTCGTACATAGATTGACGGGCTTCTTCCGACAACTTCGCCCACAGCGGTATGGCGATCAGCCCCGGGGACACGGTATTGATCCGCCCCGGTGACAACTCCAACTCCAGCCCGCGCGATAGGGCTTCCAGCGCGGCGTTGATTGCGTCTTGAGGGGCGACTGCGTAAGTTCGCGGGCATGCCCATATTTATGCGTACGCATCCAGTTATGGAGGAAACGTAAAACTGTCGCAGCCAGAACGACCCGGCTTTGACTTATCCCAGACCACCGGCGGCTAATCTGCCGCCGGGCCCTAGATTCATCGACGAAGGATGAAGTAGGCAACGAGACCGATGGTCATCAACCAGACATGGGTTGAACTGTCGAGCGGGGTGTCACCAGGGAAAAGGATCATGGTTTGCATGGGCCGATTCTCCTGCCAGGGGAAGGGTCATAGCCGAAATTAACTAGTGATTGTCCTGACTTCGTATTTAGTGGTGTTGATCATCAAGTTGACAGATCTAGACAAAAAAACTTGCCTCACTGCCGGCTGGATATCAGCGCTCCCAGGCCATCTAAGCTCTTAATAACCTAGCATTCCTGCTTTCAACTCGAGTACACAAGCAGGGGCGCCGCGAGCTATCCAAGCCGCAACATGTTGGATGATTTGTCGGATGACAAACTCTCACAGTGGCAGGTACGCTCAGCGCTCTACCCTAGGACAACTAGTATCGCCCATGCGAAAACAAGCAGGCTATTCAGTCAAAGCAGGAGCGCTTATCCATGCTAGACACCACTATTTCTGATCAACAACTGATCGACACCTTCCTTCCCCAGATCTTGGAAAACGAAGCCAAAGGCGTGCTTCAGGATCTGCTCACTCTAGCCATGCAGTTTCTTTTCTTTTCAGAAGAGGCAACCCGAAAGGCCATCAAGCATGTAGTGGGAATTTTTGACGAGTGCTACCGAGCAGGGCAACTGAAGGTTGCCATAAGCCATGAAAATGGCTGCCTCTACGGCTATGCGTTGCTGTTCGTTAATCCAGACCCAAACGTTCCACGCTATTGTCACAAAATCTTTGTTTTCCCAGATTTTCGCGGCCACGGTATTGGCTCACAGATTCTCAATGCGCTGATCGACGATCCGCGCGATACCGCCCTGTTGTGCGGCTATGACCTGATAGATTTTTACGAGAATGCTGGGCTTGAGCAAAAAGGCGCATTCGCGGCTCCTGGGAAGCAGCAAGGATTTGCACTAACTCAAGGTATGTACGCCGACCTGGTTGTGATGGGTACACCAGGAGCAAGTGTGGCGGTAGGTGTGTTCATGCTCAACGATGACGACGTAAAGGCGCTCTTGGCTTGCGCGTAACTCACCTAAGCCAGCCTGGAAAAAAGCGCCACCCCGTACGATGCATGAACTGCTGATCAAAGCAGGCATCAGAGATGCCTCCAAATGTAACACTCGTGCCAATGAGAGATTGCTGAACCTAATGAAATACATCCTGTTTTTCGTCGCTGCCGCATCGACTTTGTGGCAGCTGAGTTTTCAATACCATTCCTGGTGGAATTTTTTTCTGCTGTCAGCGATATCCGTCTCATGGATTCTCGGCACGGTATACACCTATGACTGCATTCAAGCTTTGACTGGACGAAGCTCCCCGTATTACAGGGAGTTTTATGGTGAGCTGAATAAAGATTTCTGTATAGCACTACTTAGCGGCTTATCACTTACATTCATTATAAACATCTCTTCGGCGGACTACAGCCTGTCAAGCATTGACATAGCTTTTGCTGGCTTCCCATTTTTATTGTTAAGCGTGTACGACAGCTTTGCGTTGCAAAAACGAAAGATCGTCGGTGTCCGACTTCCTAAGGGCATGACGCGTTCCATGATTGGACTTCAGCTTTTCATCATAGGCGTATTTAACTATTACCTGATACAAATTAACTCCGGTGCATTCGCGCCCGCTGAATCCCTGTGGATTCAGATAACGCTCTTATTGACTGCCCTGTGTCTTTGTGTGTTTTCACACCAGATGGTTTTCATTCTTACAAAGCAGAGAATGGAGATCTCTCCTGCGATACTTGCATTATTTGAAAGTATTAAAATGAGCAAAGGCGTTTATAGGCAGGCTGGCGAAATGGCAGAGCAGTGGAATAAAATTGTATTTGATAAAAAGCTAGAGCAGCGTAAGAAAAAAGCTAAAAAACACAAACGCTGAAACATCTGGTTCGGCTGCTGTACACCTAACAAGCAATGACCGCAGCCATTGGCCTGTTTCTAACGGGTACTGGCCACCGCTTTGTGCAAACTCCGCTCCCGAGAAAATCCCCATTAGGGGATGCCACTGGAAATGGACCAATTCGCGAAGGCATTCAGCGATACCTCTAATCCACGACGGAAGACCGTATCTGTTGATACACGACCCGAAACCAGTCGAGATTTATCCAACCTGACACAAAAGGCGGTACCCGGTCATGGAGATTGGGCACGGCCTAAAAGAATCAATTCACGTCAATAACCTTCCTTACTCATCGTCCCCGCCCACTGAAGAATCGAAGGCATGGCAGGCGCCGCACATGTTTTCGCGATGGAGGTTACTTGTTTACTACGCCAGCGACAGTAGCGGAATTCCGGTGCCCTAAAAATCTCTAAAGCAGGACTGTGCGGTTGTAAGAATAGATTTCGCTCCACATACGAACGGAGCGATTCATCGGGTTGGATTCGCAACAGCATGGAGCGGCCCGTTGGGGGTATAGGAAGGGGGGTAACAAGCGAAGGGCCGGGAGCATCGCAGGAGACGAGAGGACAGACCTCACCGGCTCTTGCGACAGTTTTAATTCTCTAAAACCAGTTTGATTGAGCTGCTGTGGATAACTTATTCCACAGTCACCGACTTCGCCAAATTACGCGGCTGGTCAACGTCAGTGCCCTTGAGCACGGCGACGTAGTACGACAGCAGTTGCAGCGGAATGGTGTAGAGGATCGGCGAGAGGATGTCGTGGATGTGCGGCATCTGCACTACGTAAGTGCCTTCGCCATTGGTCATCCCGGCCTTTTCGTCAGCGAAGACGATCAACTGGCCGCCACGGGCGCGGACTTCCTGCAGGTTGGATTTCAGCTTCTCCAGCAGTTCGTTGTTCGGCGCCACGGTGACTACCGGCATGTCGTTATCCACAAGCGCCAGCGGGCCGTGTTTCAGTTCGCCGGCCGGATAGGCTTCGGCGTGGATGTAGGAAATCTCTTTGAGCTTCAGAGCACCTTCCATCGCCACCGGGTATTGCGCGCCGCGACCGAGGAACAGGGTGTGGTTTTTGTCGGCGAACAACTCGGCGATTTTTTCCACGGTGCTGTCCATCGCCAGCGCTTCGCCGAGACGGGTTGGCAGGCGGCGCAGTTCTTCGACCAGACGGGCTTCAACGCCCTTCGCCAGAGTGCCACGCACTTGACCCAGCGACAGGGTCAGCAGCAACAGGCCAACCAATTGCGTGGTGAACGCTTTGGTTGAAGCGACGCCGATTTCACGACCGGCCTGAGTCAACAGAGTCAGATCGGATTCACGTACCAGCGAGCTGATGCCGACGTTGCAAATCGCCAGGCTGGCGAGGAAGCCTAGCTCTTTGGCGTTGCGCAATGCGGCCAGGGTGTCGGCGGTTTCGCCGGACTGTGAAATGGTCACGAACAGGGTGTCCGGCTGCACCACTACTTTGCGGTAGCGAAATTCGCTGGCGACTTCGACCTGGCACGGAATCCCGGCCAGTTCTTCGAGCCAGTAACGCGCGACCATGCCGGCGTGATAGCTGGTGCCGCAAGCGACGATCTGCACATTGCGCACTTTGGCGAACAGTTCGGCCGCTTGTGGACCGAATGCCTGCACCAAGACCTGATCCGCGCTCAGACGACCTTCCAGAGTGCGCTGCACTACGGATGGCTGCTCGTGGATTTCCTTGAGCATGTAGTGGCGGAATTCGCCCTTGTCTGCGGCTTCGGCACCGTCGCTGTACTGCACGGTGGCGCGCTCGACCGGGTTGCCGTTCACGTCCCAGATTTGCACGCTATCGCGGCGAATTTCGGCGATATCGCCTTCTTCCAGGTACATGAAGCGGTCAGTGACCTGACGCAACGCCAACTGATCGGAGGCGAGGAAGTTTTCCCCAAGGCCCAGACCGATCACCAGCGGGCTACCGCTGCGGGCAGCGACCAGACGATCCGGCTGCTGCGCGTTGATCACCGCCAGACCATAGGCGCCATGCAGTTCCTTGACCGTAGCTTTCAGGGCAGTGGTCAGGTCAGGCTGGTCCTTGAGTTTGTGCGCCAGCAGGTGGGCGATGACTTCGGTGTCAGTATCCGAAGTGAACACATAACCCAGCGCCTTGAGTTGCTCACGCAGGGCTTCGTGGTTTTCGATGATGCCGTTGTGCACCACCGCGATGTCGCCGGAGAAATGCGGGTGGGCGTTGCGCTCGCACGGTGCACCGTGGGTCGCCCAACGGGTGTGGGCAATACCGAGACGGCCAATCAGTGGCTGTTCGGCCAGCGCTGCTTCGAGCTCGCTGACTTTGCCCGGACGACGCATGCGCTCAAGCTTTTCGTCGTTGGTGAAGACCGCGACACCCGCACTGTCATAGCCACGATATTCCAGGCGCTTGAGGCCTTCGAGCAGGATGGCGGTGATATTACGTTCTGCAACTGCGCCGACAATTCCACACATGCTTATTTCTCCTGACTGACAGCCGCGCAAATCACGCTGATACCGCGGGCCTGAATCTGATCCCGTGCCTCTTGGGGCAGGCGATCATCGGTAATTAGGGTATGGACGCTGCTCCACGGCAGCTCCAGATTGGGAATCTTGCGACCGATCTTGTCGGCCTCGACCATCACGATGACTTCCCGCGCCACGTCGGCCATCACCCGGCTCAGACCGAGCAATTCATTGAAGGTGGTGGTGCCGCGCACCAGATCGATGCCATCGGCGCCGATAAACAATTGGTCGAAGTCGTAAGAGCGTAGTACCTGCTCGGCGACCTGCCCCTGAAAGGACTCCGAATGCGGGTCCCAGGTGCCGCCGGTCATCAACAGCACGGGCTCGTGTTCGAGTTCGCTCAAGGCGTTGGCGACGTGCAGGGAATTGGTCATCACCACCAGACCCGGCTGCTGGCCGAGTTCCGGAATCATCGCGGCGGTGGTGCTGCCGCTGTCGATGATGATGCGCGCGTGCTCGCGGATGCGTTTCACCGCAGCACGGGCAATCGCCTGTTTGTATTTGGATACGCTCAGGCTGGTCTCGGCCACCAGTTCCTGCGGCATGCTGATTGCGCCGCCATAACGACGCAACAACAAACCGTGGCTTTCCAGTGCGGCGAGATCCTTGCGAATCGTAACTTCGGAGGTTTCGAAGCGCTTGGCCAGTTCATCCACACTGACTTCTCCCTGCTCGTTGAGCAAGGCGAGGATGTTGTGACGGCGCTGGGGCGTGTTGCGTTTCGACATGGCGGCGTAAGTTTCGATTCGAAAGATAACGGAAGCAATCAAAACCTATCGGCCGCAAATCGTCAAGACGTCGTCATAAAAAAATCGCAGCCCCGAAAGTCCTGTAGGAGCTGCCGAAGGCTGCGATCTTTTGATTTCAAAAACGACTGTGGATAACTCAGCCCTTCTTAATTTTCTCCGGCCGCTTCCAGCCATCGATGTTCTTCTGTCGCGCCCGGCCTACTGCCAACTGCGCGTTATCCACATTCTGGGTAATGGTCGAACCGGCTGCTGTAGTCGCACCGTCAGAGATATCCACAGGCGCTACCAACGAATTGTTGGAACCGATGAACACATCTGCGCCCAGCACAGTTTTCCACTTGTTGGCGCCATCGTAGTTGCAGGTGATGGTGCCGGCGCCGACGTTGGTGCGCGCACCGATTTCGGCATCGCCCAGATAGGTCAGGTGCCCGGCCTTGGCGCCCTCGCCCATGTGTGCGTTTTTCAGTTCTACAAAGTTACCCACATGGGCGCGCGCTTCCAGCACGGTGCCCGGTCGCAGACGGGCGAACGGGCCGGCATCGCTGCCTTCGCCCATAATCGCGCCTTCGATATGACTGTTAGCCTTGATCACCACACCTTTGCGCAGGGTGCTGTCCTTGATCACGCAGTTCGGGCCGATGATCACGTCGTCTTCGATGACCACATTGCCTTCGAGGATGACGTTGATGTCGATCAGCACATCGCGACCGACGATCACTTCGCCACGTACATCGAAACGCGCCGGATCACGCAGGGTTACGCCTTGGGCCATCAAGCGACGACCTGCGCGCAACTGATAATGACGCTCAAGCTCGGACAACTGCTTGCGATCATTCGCGCCTTGCACTTCCATCGGATCGTGAGGCTGTTCGGTGGCAACCACCAGACCATCACTCACTGCCATCTCGATTACGTCGGTCAGGTAATACTCGCCCTGGGCGTTATTGTTCGACAGCCGGCTCATCCAGTCGGCCAGATGACTGGCAGGCACCGCGAGAATGCCGGTATTGCCTTCGGTGATCTGGCGCTGCGCTTCGCTGGCGTCTTTGTGTTCGACGATAGCGGCAACCTTGCCGTCGGCGCTGCGCACGATGCGTCCGTAACCGGTCGGGTCTTCCAGTTCAACGGTCAGCAAGCCCATCTGGCCTGGAACGACCTGCTTGAGCAGACGCTGCAAGGTTTCGACTTCAATCAGGGGCACGTCACCGTACAGAATCAGTACGGTGTCGGCGGTGATAAACGGTACAGCTTGGGCGGTGGCGTGACCGGTGCCCAGTTGCTTGTCCTGCATGACGAAATTCAGATCGTCCGCCGCCAGACGCTCACGCACCACATCGGCACCGTGGCCGATGACCACGTGGATGCGCAGCGGATCAAGTTGCCGGGCACTGTGGATAACATGGCCAAGCATCGAGTTGCCGGCCACTGGATGCAGCACTTTCGGCAGCGCCGAGCGCATACGGGTGCCTTGACCGGCCGCGAGGATAACGATTTCGAGAGACATGACTGGCTACCAATCCTGGGTGGTCAGCAACTGCGACCGGGTTTTAAATTCGGAAAAGAAAAAAGGGTAGCCGAGGCTACCCTTTTTAATCAATCACACAACAAGTCGCTGGCGAATTAACCGCCGAACTTCTTGCGGATCTGCTGGACGGTGCGCAGCTGAGCTGCGGCCTCGGCCAGACGTGCGGACGCAGCTCCGTAGTCGAATTCTGCACCACGTTCATGCAATGCAGCTTCGGCAGCCTTGAGAGCTGCTTGAGCCTGAGCTTCATCCAGGTCGGCAGCACGTTGCACGGTGTCGGCAAGTACCTTGACCATGTTCGGCTGAACCTCGAGGAAACCACCAGAGATGTAGAACACCTCGGCTTCGCCACCTTGCTTGATCAGGCGGATCGGACCCGGCTTGAGATTAGTGATCAGCGGCGCGTGACCCAGAGCGATACCAAGATCACCCAGTGCACCGTGCGCAATCACCATCTCGACCAGGCCGGAAAAGATTTCCCCTTCCGCGCTGACGATATCGCAATGGACTGTCATAGCCATCTGATTGCCTCAACCTAATGAGCGCCCGTTGCCGGGCGCCAGGATTACAGTTTCTTGGCTTTCTCGATCGCTTCTTCG